>NZ_VCDP01000058.1:0-145921 GCF_033949345.1 Xenorhabdus littoralis | reverse complement strand
CCGTTGATCCTGCGGGTTAATGGTACATATTTATCGGTAGAGGATATCGAATTTGCCAGTTGATAGGCTTGATTTGCTAATTCATACGTTGTTTTTATTGCTTTTGGCGTTGCGGCTTGAGTTTCATTGTCACTGTTTACTGCATTACTCAATACAACAAATCCTTTCTCTTTTAAATTAGCGCTAGGATGGTTACGACTTTCGGCATGTTCTTCGATCTTGTTCCGTACATATTTACGTGTCGCTAAGCCGGAAAGTAGCCCACTAATCCAACCAGTCAAATTGCTATTGTTAACTGTTAGCGACATACGAACAGTTTGTTCTTTGGATTCCGGTTTGTAGAGGTCAGCACAATTTCCTATAGCAACCAGTGTCCCATCCTTATCGAGTAGACCTATTTCACGAACCCACCAATTACCTTTACCTTCAGGAATAATCTGTTCGGCAATAATTTGGTTGGGGTTGTTAGGATCGATAGCCAAGGCATCAATCTCAGCACGATGCTTTTCATTAATCAATTTGGATTGGCTGGAATCGGGTGTGGGTAAACTACCGCCACCGTCGCCTACAACCATATGAGTAATTTCAAGCTTAGTGCCTGATGAAACCGCTTTTTTCAGCTTGTCTGTACCTGCATCGGTCAATAATGAAAAATATTTTGTATTCATATAAAACCCTCATTTTATCAACAATAAATAGGTGTATTGCTAACTCAGCCACAAGAGGCTTCTTACAAAGTGTCTGGGCATATGAAGGCGGTGGTAACATCTCCGCTAAATATCACTAAATGAGATTGATTGTACTTGGGGGGATTAAGGTTAAGTAGTATAAAAATTAAACTAAGGCGATAAAACTTAAGGGAATAAAAAAACCGGCCTTATGCCGGTTTTTTTATTATATGCTCAATCTTAGAACTGTAGGTTATAGTTCTGCCTCTTCTTCAAACTTCAGTGAAGTAATTTTCACTTTATTGATACGATGGCTGGTGATTTCTAATGCCTCAAACTGATAATCGCCAATCTGCAATTGTTCACCTTGTTGCGGAATATGTTGCAGATGTTCCATCAACAGGCCTGCCAGTGTTTGATATTCACGTTTTCCATCCAACGGCAGTGGTACGTAAAGCACCAAATCCTCAAGTGGCATAAATCCATTGGCGATCCAATATCCATCTTCCGTGACTTGGATATCATGGCGGGCATCTATCTCTCCGCTTCCCACAGGCAGATTACCGGTAATGGTTTCCATCACATCTGTTACCGTGACTACACCTTCGACAGAACCGAACTCATCAACGACAAAGGCGAAGTGGGTTTGTGCCTGACGGAATTGTTCTAATGCCTGCAACAAGGAGAGGGATTCCGGGAAAATCAGCGGTTGTTGCACCAGCTTCCGTAAATCGAAAGTATTATGGGTTAACTGCTGATTAAGAATATCAATCACATGTACAACGCCAAGAGGCTCATCGCTGGTTTGTTCATCGGTGACGACAATGCGCGTGTGTGGTTTTTGCTCCAACAGAGTCGTCAATTTCTCAGTAGGGGCATGAACGTCAAGATAAACCACATCATGGCGTGAAGTCATGATGCTGCTGACGGTACGTTGCGCCATGCTGAGAACGCGGGCGATCATCTGGCGTTCCTGAGGCTCGAAGACTTCTTTGTTATCCGTATGATCTGCAATCAGATTGGAAGTATGATTATCCAATGCCGCGTTTTCACGTTTGCCATTCAGGATATGAAGCACGGCCTCTGCGGTTCTCTCACGTAATGAGCGGGATGCGCTCAAAAACTTGCGGCGATTGAACTGTGCGAACTGATTCAACGCTTCAATCATGATAGAGAAGCCGATGGCTGCATAGAGATAGCCTTTCGGAATGTAATAACCGAAGCCTTCTGCAACCAAGCTGAAACCGATCATCAACAGGAAGCTGAGACACAGAATAACAATCGTAGGATGTGCGTTAACAAATGCTGTCAGAGGTTTGCTAGCCCATATCATCAGGATCATGGCGATAATCACAGCGGCGACCATGATACCAATGTGATCAACCATACCCACCGCAGTGATGACAGAATCCAGTGAGAATACCGCATCCAAGACGATAATTTGCACAACCACCGCCCAGAAACCAGCGCCTTTGCGTTGTTGACTGGTATGCAGCATTTTTCCTTCTAATCGTTCATTCAGCTCCATCGTAGCTTTGAACAACAGAAAAATACCCCCTATCAGCATAATTAAATCACGGGCGCTGAAAGGGTGCTCCCACAAGGTCACTAAAGGCTTGGTCAGGGAAATAAGCCAGGATAAGCTGAATAGCAGCAATATCCTCATGACAAGGGCACAGGATAGCCCGGTCAGGCGAGCTTTATCCCTCTGTTTTTCAGGAAGTTTGTCTGCCAGAATAGCAATGAAAATTAAGTTGTCAATTCCGAGAACAATTTCTAAAACGATAAGTGTGGCCAAACCGGCCCATATCGTCGGATCAGCGATCCATTCCATACAATTTATTTTACCTTTTAGTATGACGGCTTCTGCCGACTACTGAATAATGCGTATTGAAGTACAAAATATCAATAGATGTTTTATCCCCGTTGGAAATTTTTTCAGCAAACAAACGTTATGACGGTATCGATTGCATCAATAACTACCCCCTACGCCCATTCCTGAGTTAACATGTGACTTCATTAACAAATTGCCCACGCTGTTTTGTTGCATACACGATATATAGCATAGAGATATGGCATATAGCGTTATGTACTGCATCTTGGGTGGGCAGCAGTCATTATTAGACGGGAGTTATTCATGTCCAAACAGCAGATCGGTGTTGTCGGTATGGCGGTAATGGGGCGCAACCTGGCGTTGAATATTGAAAGCCGTGGTTACTCTGTATCTATTTTTAACCGCTCCAGTGATAAAACTGATGAAGTTATTGCTGAAAATCCAGGGAAAAAATTAGTTCCAAATTATTCCATTGAAGAGTTTGTCGATTCGCTGGAAAAGCCACGTCGTATTCTGTTGATGGTTAAAGCAGGTGAAGCAACGGATAAAACTATTGCATCACTGACGCCACATTTGGATAAGGGTGACATTCTGATCGATGGTGGCAACACCTATTTTCAGGATACAATCCGCCGTAATCGTGAGCTATCTGCTCAGGGTTTTAACTTTATCGGTACGGGTGTTTCCGGTGGTGAAGAAGGTGCACTGAAAGGCCCTTCAATCATGCCGGGCGGTCAGAAAGAAGCTTACGAACTGGTTGCGCCGATTCTGAAAGAGATCGCGGCTCAGGTGGATGGCGAACCTTGTGTCACTTATATCGGTGCAGATGGTGCTGGCCATTATGTGAAGATGGTTCACAATGGCATTGAATATGGTGATATGCAGTTGATTGCAGAAGCTTATTCCTTACTGAAAAACGCCTTGAACCTGAGTAATCAGGAATTGGCTGAAGTATTCAGCGATTGGAATCAAGGCGAACTGAGCAGCTACTTGATTGAAATTACTGCCGATATCTTCCGCAAGCAAGATGAAGAAGGAAAATATCTGGTTGACGTGATTCTGGATGAAGCTGCGAACAAAGGTACGGGGAAATGGACCAGCCAAAGCTCGCTGGACCTCGGTGTTCCGGTGACATTGATTACAGAATCCGTATTCGCACGTTATATTTCTTCCCTGAAAGATCAACGCGTTGCTGCATCTAAAGTGCTGTCAGGCCCTGAAGTTCAGCCATTCAACGGTGACAAAGCTGAATTTATCGAGAAAGTTCGCCGTGCTTTGTATTTGGGTAAGATCGTTTCTTACGCACAAGGCTTCCAGCAGTTGAAATCGGCATCAGATGAATATAGCTGGGATCTGAACTACGGTGAAATTGCCAAGATCTTCCGTGCAGGTTGCATCATTCGCGCGCAATTCCTGCAAAAAATCACTGATGCGTACAATGAAAATCCAGCGATTGCTAACTTGCTATTAGCGCCTTACTTCAAACAAATCGCAGATGAATATCAGCAAGCGCTGCGTGATGTTATTTCTTATGGTGTGCAGAATGGTATCCCGACTCCAACATTCTCTGCTGCCATTTCTTATTACGACAGCTACCGTTCAGCCGTATTGCCAGCCAATTTGATTCAGGCACAACGTGATTACTTTGGCGCGCATACTTATAAGCGTACTGATAAAGAAGGTGTGTTCCACACCGAATGGCTGGATTAATTATCAGATATAAATCAGATATAAGATGTTCATAAAGTAAGGTGCTGAGTTTTCAGCACCTTTTTTGTTAAATGAAAACATCAACGTGGAGATTACCTCTTGAGTAATCTCTGTGCGAATCTCTCCAACCAGTGTGCTAGCTCTGCATCATTATTCCAATAAAGAAATACAGCGATGCTGAGGATAGCAATACCGAGTATTACCAGAACAAAAATATTATGCATATAATAATCGCTCATTTCTGCTTGGTTAAATTATAGCAAATGTAAACTTTACTTATGTTTTATTTAATTTATTGGGTGTTTTCTTGATGTTAGCGTCAATCGGTTATTTTCCGAAAAGCAAGTAATTCTGGCGTGGCTATACGACGGTAATCCTCCGTATTTAAAATGATCGAGCGTTCCAGACTACCGGCATTAAATGCAAGTTCACTATAGCGGTCGAATAAAAGTGGATCGGCCACCAGCTTTAAATCGGGATGAAAACTAAACGGTGGAATGGCACCAAAGACACAGTGTGTCAATTCAGACACTTCTTTTGGACTTGCCAGTGATGCCCGGCTTCCTCCGACCTGTTTGGCGAGAGTGGCAAGATCGGCCTGTTGGTCAGCAGGCAAAACAGCAAGGATATGTTGTCGATAGCCATTTCCTTTAACATGGCAAACTAAGGCCTTAGCGCCTTGTCCCAGCTGAGTGCCGCGTATTTTCGCAACTTCTTCAGAACGACCACCCGTTATGTGCTCCATGACACGGTAACGGGCATTATGAATGTCCAACAAGGTGGTAAGGCGTTCGAAAATGTCATTATTTAGCAAAATCTTCTCCTGTATAGACTCAAAGTTAAATCTGATGCCTGTTTTTATTCTTATATAAGTAATTATTGATTCTGGTCAAAATTACTGAGATAGATAAGTGTCACATTGTAATTCAATTCCCTTACATTGAGTTTTGAATACTTCAGTAAAATCTAAGGAGTTCCAAATGGCAGCATCAACTTTCTTTATCCCGCCAGTGAATAAAATCGGCATGGGGTGTATGACTGAAGCCGTTGAGTTAATAAAAAATTATGGCTACAAACAAGCTTTGGTTGTCACTGACCGCGTGTTGAACGAGATTGGTGTTGTTGGAAAGGTTCAGGCTTTACTGGAGGAAGTGGGAATAAAAAGTGCGGTTTATGATGGAACGAATCCGAATCCGACCACGATTAATGTCGGGGAAGGGCTTGAAATCCTGCGTCAGAATAATTGCGATTGTGTGATCTCTTTAGGCGGAGGCTCACCACACGATTGTGCAAAAGGCATTGCACTGGTGGCTGCCAATGGTGGAGATATCCGTGATTACGAAGGGGTTGATCGTTCAGCTAAGCCACAGTTACCTCTGATTGCCATTAACACCACAGCAGGTACGGCTTCTGAAATGACACGCTTCTGTATCATTACGGATGTTGAGCGTCATATTAAAATGGCAATCGTGGATAAGAATGTCACGCCTATTCTGTCAGTCAATGATTCTGCTTTAATGGCGGGTATGCCGAAAGGTTTGACCGCAGCAACAGGCATGGATGCCTTGACTCATGCTATTGAAGCTTATGTCTCTACGGCTGCGAACCCCATCACCGATGCTTGTGCCTTGAAGGCAGTAACAATGATTAGTGACTATTTGCGTCGTGCTGTTGAAGATGGCAATGATATAGAAGCGCGGGAGAATATGGCTTATGCCCAGTTTCTGGCGGGGATGGCATTCAATAATGCCTCTTTGGGATATGTCCACGCGATGGCTCATCAATTAGGTGGATTTTATGATTTGCCCCATGGTGTTTGTAATGCGGTTTTACTGCCACATGTACAAAGATTTAATGCAAAAGCCTCTGCTGCCCGCCTGAAAGAGATTGCTGCTGCTATGGGAGTTGAAGTAGCGGATCTGAATGATGAAAAAGGTGCAGAAGCTTGTATAAAAGCTATCAGCAAGCTGGCAACAGATGTCAATATTCCGGCTGGTTTATCTGCACTGAATGTAAAAGAGGAAGATTTACCTACATTGGCGACCAATGCTTTGAAGGATGCCTGTGGCTTCACTAATCCGATTCAGGCTTCGCATGAAGAAATTGTTGCTATCTTTAAAGCGGCAATGTAACTGGCTGAGTAATGATTTTAAGAACCGAGTGTTCTGATAACACGGGTTCCTATGATTTTTTCTGGCGATATCTCTTTGTCAAAAGTGTACAGATATATTACACATATATGTTCTTCTTTTCAGAGCGACTCTGGATTTATACTGTACACTTAATGGCAATATTATCTTCCGCTACCACACACTTACCACATACTATGTTTCACATAATCCACATGATTTCGCGGTAAAGTGTTCAACTGAAATGCCTACACAACACTCTTCTTGCAAGAAATTGATCAGATTTTCCAAATGCTGGTACTCAGGTATACATACAATAGTACGACTGTGCTTCTCCTGACGAATCAGTCCGACCTTCACCATCCGGGCGAGATGATGTGATAGCGTTGAAGCCGGAATCTCCAAGGCTTTCTGAATTTCCCCGACAGAAGCTCCTTGATGACCGGCTTTAACTAAAAATCGAAATATGGCTAATCGGTGAGTGTTCCCTAGTTCAGCCAGACTTTCTGCGACTTCTTCGTGTTTCATGCGCGTCTCTAAACAAAAATTTCTATGTTTCTAGAAATATACTTGACAGTGATAGCAATGGCAATTTATTCTCCTCTATATTTCCATATTACTAGAAATATAGATACTTGGAGGATCAGAATGTCTTCTCAATTGCAAGAAACCCTAAATATGTTTGTCTTCCTTGCCATAGAATTATCAGCTTTATTCATTGGTGTTAGCTTGTTGATTGGTATTTTCCAGCGACATGTACCTCCCTCCAAAGTGGAAGCTTTACTGAGTGCCAACCGGAAAAGAGGATATTTTTTGGCTGCTGCCTTTGGAGCTATCACTCCTTTCTGTAGCTGTTCGACTATTCCTATGTTGAAAGGGTTAATTCGTGCCAAAGCGGGTTTTGGTCCAATGATGGTATTTTTATTTGCCTCCCCTTTATTGAACCCCATCATTGTTGTATTGCTTGCTGCTACTTTTGGTCTGACGCTAACAGCTATTTACGTATTATCTGCTCTTCTGGTCTCACTTGGAGCCGGATGGTTGCTACAAGTATTGGGATTTGAACGTCATATACGCCGTGAAGTGGTGTCTGGTTGCGGGAGCTCCAGAAGCAATTGTGACATTAAACCGACGATATCAAGTTGTTGTGAATCAATAACCACTTCCTGTTGTTCTGCTACTCAAGTAACTATGCAATCTACATCTACAAGTTGCTGTGATAGCCAAACCGTTAAAACTGATCGCCCAAGAAGTAAGTACAGCGGATTATGGCAAGAAGCCTGGTCAGATTTTAAGGGGGTATTACCGTATTTACTTATCGGTATCGCAATCGGCAGTGTTATCTATGGCTATATACCGACTGGTTTGCTTGAACAATATGCTGGCTCAGATAGTCCTTTTTCTATCCCCGTTGCTGCTGTCATTGGTGTGCCGCTATATATTCGTGCCGAAGCTTTGATACCGCTTTCAGCAGCTTTGATGGCGAAAGGAGTCGGTGCCGGAACGGTTCTGGCGTTAATTATTGGTGGTGCTGGTGCCAGCCTGACTGAGCTAATTTTATTACGCTCTCTATTTACACTTAAGCTCTTGGCAGCCTTTGTCGCTGTTATCTTCACTATGGCAATGATCGCGGGTTACACGACTTTCCTATTTTTCTGAATGCTCTCTTAGATATTAGATAACAGGCAAATAAACATGTCAGGCCGATCGGTCACTGGAGTCATATCTGGCCTAGTGTCGATATCATAGTCTCTAATTGTGTCATTAATCTGGCAGCTACAAAATTTGATGTACTTCAGGGAATGTTTCAGTTACTTAAATCAGGTGGAGAAATTTATTTTGCTGATATTTTCTCCGAGCGCAGGCTCTCATCGGCGTTAAAAAATGATCCGTTGTTGATTGGAGAATGTATTGGTGATGTGTTGTATTATGGCGATTTTGTGAAAGTCGCTCGTGATGCTGGCTTTCGGGATATACGGGTTGTTTCAAGTCATTTAAAAACCATTAACAACAAGCCGATTGAGGAAAAGTTGGGTGGTGCAAAACTGTATTCAATGACGCTCAGGTTATTCAAGATTGATCTAGAAGATAGTTGTGAGGATTATGGTCAAGTTGCTATATACAAAGGTAATCTTCCTGATGCCTCCGTTCGCTTTATGCTTGATCAAGAACATGTATTTGAGACAGGGAAAGCGGTGCCGATATGTCGAAATACGGCAGATATCATTTGTAAAAGCCGATACCATAGCTTGTTTAGTGTGATTGGTGAAGGACATACCCATTATGGGGTTTTTAATTGTGGAACAGTTTCGAACAATTTTTCAGTATCAAATGAGGCTCCTATATGTGCACCAAGTGGTTGTAGTTGCTAAAAGAGTTAGCAGACTGCCCTAAACCACTGACAAGCTCAGATACAAAAAGGTATCTGATAAGGCTGTAAGAGGCCATTCCGGATCTATACCTGTTGCCTTTCAAATTGCAGTTTTGTTGGCTGCACTCAACCCGGTCAAGTTATCTCTGCTTCCGGGGATTAATGAGAGGCTCCTGCCTCTCGCCGGAGGCCAGTCTTTGGCTGGTCAAATTCGTTCCCGATGAATTTGTCGCTCCTTTTCCGTCGCTCTGTGTTCTGAAATCCATCGGGCATATAATTTAGCAAAGTGGCGGATACTTTATTCACTTTGCCTGGCAGTTCATTATTGTTGGCTAGAATCTCGTTCCCGCAATCGGCAAATAATAGTACTGAGATCGAGATCCTGATTTTGCAGTAAAACCATCAGGTGATAAATCAAATCGGCAGCCTCGTTGGTTAATTCTTCTCTATCATTCACAGTAGCCGCCAACGCAGTTTCTACTCCTTCTTCCCCGACCTTTTGGGCAATGCGTTTTGTTCCACTGGCGTACAAGCTGGCGGTATAGGAACTGTCCGGCGAAGCATTTTTCCGGCTTGCCAGTAGTTGTTCCAATTGATAGAGGAAACTCCACTCTGTTTGCGCCGGGGCAAAACAACTTTCAGTCCCTTTATGGCAGGTAGGACCAATGGGATCAACAAGGGCAAGTAAGGTATCGTTGTCACAATCGGGATAGATATT
The DNA here is from genome assembly GCF_033949345.1 of Xenorhabdus littoralis. Classification (NCBI taxonomy): domain Bacteria; kingdom Pseudomonadati; phylum Pseudomonadota; class Gammaproteobacteria; order Enterobacterales; family Morganellaceae; genus Xenorhabdus; species Xenorhabdus littoralis. The sequence goes on along the minus strand of NZ_VCDP01000058.1, from coordinate 136,491 downwards.
TACCAGATTCAGAAAATGGCCGGAGCTTTCGCCTTTTGTCCATAATCGCTGTTTGGTGCGGGAAAAAAAGGTCACTTTACCAGAATCGAGCGTGGCATTCAGGGCTTCCCTATTCATGTAACCCATCATCAACACAGTACCGGAGATGGCATGTTGAACAATAACGGGCATCAGGTTATCCACTTTTTCCCAGTCCAGTTTTTCAATTTCTTGTATTGTTAGTTGCTGTGCTGTCAACATGTTCTAACCTCGATATCTTGTGCGGTAAGATATTGTTTGAGTTCACCGATGTTAATGATCTGTTTGTGAAAAACGGAAGCAGCCAAAGCACCATCAACGTTTGCAAGTTTAAACGCATCCAGAAAATGTTCTGGTGCACCAGCACCGCCGGAAGCGATCAGTGGTACGGAACAGATATCACGGACTAATTTCAGTTGAATAAGATCGTAACCGTTGCGGACACCATCCTGATTCATCATATTCAGAACAATTTCACCAGCACCGCGTTGTTGTACTTCTTTGACCCAATCCAGCGTGTGCCAGCGTGTTGCCGTTGTGCGCTTTTCATCACCTGTAAATTGGTAAACCTGATAGCTATTATTTTTTTCATCAAACCACGTATCAATACCTACAACGACACATTGAACACCGTAACGATCAGCCAATCGGTTAATCAAGTCTGGGTCGGCCAGGGCAGGGGAGTTGATAGAAATTTTATCTGCACCGAATGATAAAATCTGTCCTGCGTCTTCAACCGTTTTGATGCCACCTGCCACACAAAAAGGAATATCAATGATTTCAGCAACTCTCGCCACCCAGCTTTTATCCACTACGCGGCCATCAGAAGACGCAGTAATATCGTAAAATACCAATTCATCTGCACCTTCTTGTGCATAGCGTTGTGCGAGAGGAACGATATCACCAATAATTTCGTGATTGCGGAATTGTACACCTTTAACGACTTGTCCATCACGGACATCAAGGCATGGAATTATGCGTTTTGCCAACATTGGATAGCCTCCGTCAGTGTGAATTTTCCTTCAAGTAATGCACGCCCGACAATCACTCCGCTAACGCCAGATGCAGGCAAGGGCGAGATATCGGTAAGGTTGCCAATACCCCCTGAGGCCTGGAACTGAATTTGCGGGTATCGCTGACTGATTTCCTGATAGAGAGTGATGTTAGAACCACTTAATGTACCGTCACGGGAAATATCGGTACATAGCACATGCTTCAATCCAACAGGAAGGTATTGCTCAATAACACTTTCCAGTGTGGCATCGCTGTTTTCCTGCCAGCCACTGATAGCAATTTGTTTAACACCATCTGTACTGATACGGGTATCCAATGCCAGTACAATCGACTCAGTGCCATAATGTTGAAACCACTGTTTAACTAAATCAGATTGCGTAATTGCCGTAGAGCCAATGACAACCCGGCTGGCACCTGCTTCAAAAAGTGCTTTGACGTCACTTTCTGAACGAATTCCCCCACCGACTTGAACCGGCACAGTAACACCCGCCAGCAGTTGTTTAAGCAGCGTAATCTGACGATTATTTGGATCTTTTGCCCCAGTAAGGTCCACTAAATGCAGTAATTTGGCACCGTTCTGTTCATATTGTTGTAAACGAGAGAGTGGTGAATCGCCATAATCCCGGCGCTGGTCGTAATCTCCCTGATGCAAACGCACCACGTTGCCATCAATTAAATCTAATGCAGGTATAATCATGCGTTTACATCTCCAAAAAGTTTTTCAGTAACTGTGCGCCGGCTGCACCTGAACGCTCAGGATGGAATTGCACACCAAAGAAATTATCTTTTGTAATGGCACTACTGAATGTATTGCCGTATTCCGTTTGGGCAATCGTGTAATCACCGACAGGCAGCGCATAGCTATGAACAAAATAGAAGCGGGTATTATCTGCAATATGGCGGAACAGAGGATGATTTTTCTGTGCCTGCACTTGATTCCATCCCATATGAGGCAATGGCAGACCAGCGGTTGTCATTTTTTCGACAGGGGCGTCAATTAAATTTAGCAAAGGGACGTTATTGCCTTCGGCACTGACTGCGGCCAACAATTGCATGCCGAGGCAAATACCCAGTACCGGCTGGGTGAGCGAGCTAATCAGTGGGATTAACTGGCGTTGTTTAAGCTGCTCCATTGCAGCAGTGGCCGTTCCCACTCCCGGTAAAAACAGTTTATCAGCAGAGCGCACAATATCCGCATCTAAACTGACAATGGGATCATAACCCAGTCGGCGAATGGCATAAGCAACAGAAGCGAGATTGGCACAACCAGTATCCAATATAACAACGTTCATCATGGCTTCCTTTATCATATTTCCTTATAAAACACCTTTGGAACTGGGCAAAGTATCACCTTCTATACGAATGGCCTGTCGCAGTGTCCGGCCAAATACTTTGAACAGACTTTCTGCCCGATGGTGATCGTTCTTCCCTTTGGTTTTCAGGTGTAAGGTACAGCCCATCGTGTAAGAGAGAGAACGAAAGAAGTGTTCGATCATCTCTGTACTTAAATCGCCGACACGTTGATGTTTAAACTCGGCTTTATATTCAAGATGCGGACGGCCGGAAATATCCAGGGCACAACGGGCAAGACATTCATCCATTGGCAGGGTAAAGCCAAAACGGGCAATGCCACGTTTATCCCCCAATGCAAGCTTCAAGGCTTCACCCAATGCTAAACCCGTATCTTCAACGGTATGATGATCATCAATGTAGAGGTCGCCTTTGACTTGTATATTCATGCGGAATCCGCCATGAGTTGCGATCTGATCCAGCATATGATCAAAGAAACCGACGCCGGTATTAATACGGCTTTCACCTTCGTGATCCAACCAAACTTCAATAATAATTGCGGTCTCTCTGGTTTTTCGTTCAACATGCGCATGGCGATCTTTGCATGTCAATTGTTCACAAATGGCTGACCAGTCCAGTGATTCTGGCTGATAGCGAATGCCCTTAATACCCATGTTCTGAGCCAGTTGCAGATCGGTTTCCCGATCGCCGATGACATAACTGTTTTCTCTGTCAATAACATCTTCAGCCAGATATTTTTCCACTAAGCCAAGCTTCGGTTTACGGCAATTGCAGTTATCTTCAGGTTTATGCGGACAAATCAGCACTTCTTCAAAATGGACCCCTTGTGAAGTGAAAATTTGCATCATCAGAGCCTGTGGTGGCTCGAAATCAGTTTGTGGGAAACTAGCCGTGCCCAACCCATCCTGATTAGTGACCATGATCAGTTTGTAACCCGCTTTTTGCAGGGATAACAGGGCAGGGATCACGCTGGCTTCAAGAGCCAGTTTATCAAGGCGATCGACCTGATAATCGCTGGGTGGTTCGGTGATCAATGTCCCATCGCGGTCAATAAAAAGCAGTTTTTGGCTCATGAATTCTCAGTTTCCTTGATTTGTTGGGGTTGATTGGAAAGTGCATTGATGGCGCTGAGCAACTGTTCACATTCACGGCGGCTACCAATAGTGATCCGCAGGCAATTCTCTAATCCCGGCTGTTTTCGCTGGTCACGCAGGATGATCCCTTGGTCCCATAGCGTTTTGAAGACTATTTCTGCATCGGTAAATCTCACTAAAATATAGTTGGTTTCACTCGGAAATACTTTTTCTACTAATGCTGATTTACTGAGTGCTTGCTGAAGATAAATTCGATTACTGACAATTTCTGTCACGCGATTTCTCATCGTATCAATACCTGTTTCCGTCAATGCTTGTGCGGCAATATCGGCAACAGGTGTAGCCAACGGGTAAGGTGCAATCACTTTTAGCATCAGCGCGATGATATCGGCAGAAGCCAATGTAAATCCACAACGCAATCCAGCCAGAGCAAAAGCTTTCGAGAGGGTTCGCAAAATGACTAAGTGAGGGTAGTCTTGCAGCCAATGGGTGGTAGTATGGTCCGGGCAAAATTCGATGTAGGCCTCATCAATGGCAACGATGGCACGGTTGCGGGCAAGTTCAAGGATCTGGCGCAATCCAGCAGAGTCAATCAGGTTACCGGTAGGGTTATTGGGGCTACAGATATAGATTAATTTGACACGATCCAGATTATTCGCGATAGCTGCAATATCTGGCTGCCAGTCAGCGCTGACAGGGATCTTTTTTTGCTCTACGCCAAAGGTTTCTGCGCTGACGCTGTACATGCCGTAAGTGGGAGGGCAAAACAGTATAGCATCGCGATCTGGCTCACAAAAAACGCGGATCAGCAGCTCGATAGATTCATCGGCTCCCCGGCTGACCAGGACTTGCTCTGGTTGCAGGCCCACGTAATTTGCATAACGCTGAATAACTGCTGCGGGCTGACACTCAGGATAGCGATTAAGCGTGTTTTCGGTAAGTTGGAAATCAGGCGCAATGGGATATTCATTCGCATTGAGCCAAATATCACCATTACCACCCAAGCGGCGGGCTGACATATAAGGAACTAATTTACGGACATTTTCTCTTGCCAGTGAATTGATATCAAAAATCGTACTCATGATTGATCCTTAGCTTTGTGAACCCTGTTTGCGTTATTCAGGGCAGCTATACGTAATGTGACGGCGTTTTTGTGCGCGATGAGCTGTTCTGCCTGTGCCAGAGTTTCGATAGTCGGCGCGAGATTGATCAGGCCTTGTGGCGTGAGTCGCTGAACAGTCATTCTTTTCAGGAAATCAGCCAGCCCGAGGCTGGAATAAGTGGAAGTATAGCCATAGGTCGGCAAAACGTGATTGGTGCCAGAAGCATAATCTCCTGCGGATTCTGGTGACCAGTCACCCAGAAAAATTGAACCCGCACTGATAATCTGATCTACTAATTTTTCAGGTTGACGGGTTTGAATGATCAAATGTTCCGGGCCGTATTGATTACTGATTGCTACACATTGAGTGAGATCTTCAGCAACAATGATCCGGCTGGTTTGCAACGCTTGAGTTGCGATCTGTTGACGTGGCAATAGCGCGAGTTGGTTTTCAATTTCACAGATAACTTGCTTGGCAAAGGCTTCATCAGGCGTGACCAGTATTACTTGGGAATCTGGGCCGTGCTCTGCTTGTGAAAGTAAATCCGCCGCTGTAAATACAGGATTTGCTCCACTATCAGCGATAACCAATACCTCCGACGGGCCTGCGGGCATGTCAATCGCCGCTCCGTCAATACGTTGGCTTACTTGCCGCTTGGCTTCTGTGACCCATGCATTGCCGGGGCCAAAAATTTTATCTACTTTGGGAACGGAATCTGTACCGAATGCCATCGCTGCAATGGCTTGCGCACCACCAACTTGGAAAATGTCGGTAATCCCGCATAACTGTGCCGCGTAGAGGATCTCATCGGCAATCGGCGGCGGTGAACATAAGATAACGTTACGACATTCAGCAATGCTGGCGGGCGTACCCAGCATTAATACGGTAGACGGCAGGGGAGCAGAGCCGCCGGGAATATAGAGTCCAACTGAATCAATTGGGCGTGTGATTTGTTGGCAACGAACACCCGGCAGTGTTTCAACTTCAATTTCCGCTGGTTTTTGTGCTTCGTGGAACTGACGGATATTGCTCATGGCTTGCTGCATGGCCTGTTTAATCTCTGGTGTCAGGCGATTAACTGCGGCATTCACTTCACTTGCAGAAATCTGGATGGTTTCAACAGTGATTTTATCAAAGCGTTGGCTAAATTCTTGTAATGCCTGATCACCCAGTGTTTTTACCGCTTCCAGAATCTGGTTAACCGTATAGGAAGTACTTTCAGATTCAGTAACCGCAGGACGTGTCAGCAATATTTTTTGTTGTTCTGGAGTGTATTCTTGCCAGCGGATGATGTTCTTAAACTTGGTCTTCATCAAAATTACTCCATCATTTTTTCAATGGGTAAAACCAGAATGGAACTGGCACCCAGAGACTTGAGTCTTTCCATTGTTTCCCAGAACAGGGTTTCGCTGCTGACCATGTGCATAGCCACACGATTTTGTGCACCAGCCAGTTGCAGAATAGTAGGGCGTTCTACTCCCGGCAGCAGGGAAATAATTTCTTCCAGTTTGTCGCTGGGTGCATGCAGCATGATGTATTTGGATTCTCTGGCCTGAATGACGCCCTGGATGCGGATCATCAATTTGTTGATGAGTTGTTGTTTAGCCTCAGGCATCTCTCCATCACGTTGGATCAGACAGGCTTTTGAGCGATAAATGACCTCAACTTCCTGTAAACCATTGGCTTCCAGCGTAGCGCCTGTTGACACTAAATCACAGATGGCATCAGCCAACCCCGCCCGGGGAGCAACTTCAACGGAGCCATTGAGAAGGCAGGATTTAAAGTAGATGTTTTTCTGGTCTAAGTAACGTTTCAACAAGTGCGGATAAGATGTGGCGATACGGGAATCTTGCAGGCATTCCACGCCTGTATAATCGTAATCAAATGGAGTTGCAAGGGAAAGACGGCACTCGCCAAAGTCAAGACGGCGCAATGTAGAGTAGCGTGGATCTTCTCCTTGTGCCTGACGGGTCAATAACTCTTCTTCAAGGACGTTTTCACCGATAATTCCTAAATCGACAACACCATCCATGACAAGGCCCGGAATATCATCATCACGGATAAGCAAAATGTCGATAGGCATATTTTCTGCGAATGCAATCAGACGCTGCTGCTGTAAATTAATTTTGATCCCACAGTGCGCTAGCAAGGCTCTGGAATTATCACTAAGACGGCCTGATTTCTGAATGGCTATCCGTAAGCGTGTTTTATCTAGCATGTTGGGTTTACCCTATATCAAAGTCAGTGTTTAAAAATCAGTATTTAAAAAGTCGGTATTTAAATAGCGAAAATCAGAAATAAAAAAACCCCCGGAAAATCTTCCGAGGGTTTTTTATCGTATCCACTCCACCGGAAGACGGGTTAAATGTCTTCCAGCACACAGCAGCCTGAAAGACTAGTCAGGATGATGGTGATGATGATGGTTAAATTGAATACGATTCATAATATGTGAGTTCTCTGTTTGAGTTTGATGTTATGTTTGCAATGAGGGATTGGTTGCTTGTTGTTTAACCTATACGATCTGATGAGTGAAAAGCAAACTTTTTTTCAAAAAAGATATTTGTTTTTTGTTAATTTATTGTTTTATATGGTTAATGTGTACTGTTGTCATTAGGGAAATATATGGTTAGTGTTAGTTAGAGTATTATATTGAACTAATAACCAAAATTGATGTTGGTAGCGGGGGAGTCATAGTGAGAAAAATTTCCATTATCGGATTGGGTTGGTTAGGAATGCCATTGGCGCAAGCTTTGCAAAGCAGTGGCATGCAAGTCGTGGGTAGCAAAACAACACCAGATGGTGTGGAAGCGGCATGTATGTGTGGCATGGATTGTTACCTACTGAATTTGAATCCTGAAATTATTTGCCGTTTGGATGATCTTGAACAACTGATGTTAGTCGATGTTCTCGTTTTGACACTGCCGGTTAACGGTGTTGCAGGGGGCGGGGAAGGATATATTAAAGCCGTGCAACTGATTGTCGATACGGCCCTTTCGTATTCTGTCCCTCGAATTATTTTTACCAGTTCAACTTCAGTTTATGGGTCGTCTGTGGGTTATCTCAATGAAGATGAATCGTTGTGTCCTGAAACGCCATCAGCAAAGACGTTAGTTGAGTTGGAAAATTGGCTGCATAAGTTACCTAATACATCGGTTGATATATTGCGTTTAGCTGGATTGGTTGGAAATGAGCGTCATGCGGGGCGTTTTCTTGCAGGGCGGAAAGAGATGGGGGGCGGAGAAAAGGCTGTCAATTTGGTTCATCAGGATGATGTTATTTCTGCCATTAAATTGCTTATCCAGCAGCCGGAAGGTGGACATATTTATAATTTGTGCGCCCCGATACATCCGAAAAGATCCGAATTTTATCCGTTAGTCAGTAGACGACTCAATTTGGCGCCACCAGAATTTTTGCAGTCAGAAAATAAGACAGTGGAGAGTAAGGTGATTGATGGTAGCCGTATTTGTCGGGATCTGGGATTTGAGTATCAATTCCCAGATCCCAGCAGAATGCCAATGAACTAATGATCAGTTTATTTCGATCATAACAATCTTTTGAAAAGCGGGTCGTTCAGTCATCAATTTATACCAGTGCTCCAGATTTGGCAGAGACGGACGTTCTATATCAACGTTTAACCATAGATAGGCCAATGGAGCCAGGGCAATATCAGCCATGCCAAACTTGTCACCGGAAAGATATTGCTGATTATTGAGTGTGTTATCAACAATACTCAGCAATTTTTCAATCTCCGCTAAGGTTTGGGTTACGACTTCAGGGTCACGCTGATCTTCTGGTGTTCTGATAAAACTGATCATGAATTGCTTGATAGGGGGAAATAGATTGCAGCCCACCCAATCCATCCATTTTTCAATACTGGCTCTTTCTTGAAGATTGGCTGGATAAAGTGTTTTTTCACCAAATTTGGCAGCAATATAACGTACAATCGTGTTTGATTCCCATAAGATAAAATCATCGTCTTGCAAACAAGGGATAACGGAGTTGGGATTCATGCGCAGGTATTCAGGCTCATTGAGCTTGCCGAATGTTCCACCGATATCAATTTGTTTATACGGCACATTTAATTCTTCCAGACACCAAAGAACTTTTTTCACGTTTGATGAATTTTTACGACCCCAGACCGTCAGCATTATTTTCTCCTTATGTCAGGTCTTTCTAATTAATCAATAATATGACAATAAAAACAGATGAATAACAGAAAAATCTTTACGTTATTGGATTGGAGTCTTCCTCCATAACATCCTATATTAATAGAGTTTTTATATTTGATTTATAGGCAAAAAGTTAAGTAGTAAAGAAAAGGGTGAGCGATGATGAAACAAAGACGACAGATACCAGTAATAAAATCTTTTGCTATTGGCTTGAGTGTTTTTTGCTTGGCGAGTGTCAATGTACATGCAATGGATGAACCCGCAGCACCTGAAATTGATGCAAAAGCCTATGTACTGATGGATTATGCCAGCGGGCAAATTTTAGCTTCAAATAATGCTGATGAACGGTTAGATCCCGCGAGCTTAACAAAGATAATGACCAGTTATGTGGTGGGTCAAGCAATCAAATCAGGGAAGATTTCCACAGAAGATATGGTGACAGTGGGCAAAGATGCTTGGGCCACCGGTAATCCAGTGCTTAGAGGTTCATCTCTGATGTTTTTGAAACCGGGTGACAGAGTGAAGGTTATTGATCTTAACCGTGGTGTTGTCATCCAGTCTGGTAATGACGCGAGTATTGCCCTTGCAGACTATGTTGCCGGCAGTCAGGATACTTTCGTTGATTTAATGAATCAGTATTCGAAAATACTGGGATTAAAAAACACTCACTTCAAGACTGTGCATGGGCTTGATGCCGCTGGGCAGTACAGTACAGCCCATGATATGGCGCTATTAAGTCAAGCCATGATCCGTGATGTGCCAGATGAATATGCTTTGCATAAAGAGAAAGAATTCACTTTTAATAATATCCGCCAGCCGAATCGTAATCGTCTATTGTGGAATAAAAACATGAATGTGGATGGGGTAAAAACCGGGCACACCAGTGGCGCAGGCTATAATCTTGTTTCATCAGCAACAGAAGGGCCAATGCGTTTGATTTCAGTGGTGTTGGGGGCACCTAGCGATCGGGCACGTTTTTCCGACAGTGAGAAATTGTTTTCATGGGGATTTCGTTTTTATGAATCTGCCACACCATTAAAAGTGACTGATACGTTGGTGACGAAAAAAGTATGGTACGGAAATCATTCAGAAGTCGCGCTGGGAGTTGAAAAAGATGCAGCAGTGTTAGTTCCTCATGGGCAGGCGAGTAATTTAAAAGCCAGTTTTACATTACTTCAAACGTCTCTTGAAGCGCCACTGGCGAAGAACCAAGTAGTGGGAACAGTGAATTTTGTGCTGAACGATAAAGTCATCGACCAGCGCCCATTAGTCGTTAAAGAAGCCGTGGAGGAAAGTGGTTTCTTTGGACGTGTGTGGGATTTCATTGTGAAAACGGTTAGCGGTTGGTTTAATTCGATTTTCGGTTAATTATAAATAAAAAATGCCAGTCATTGATGAAGATGACTGGCATTTTTCATGAAGCTGGTTTGATCAATCACCTGAGCAAAGGCAGCCCCAGGATTTGAGTTAGATTAGAGAATAAACAGCTGCTGAAATTGCAATGCTTCCCATAACAACAACGAAGATGTTGCTTCGTTTGCCAGAATATTTACGCATGGCTGGAACTTTGCTAATCGCATACATTGGCATGATGAACAGGATCATCGCAATAACTGGGCCACCCAGTGTTTCAATGATGTTCAGGATACCAGGGTTAAGGGTTGCAACTCCCCAAGCACTTACCAGCATAAAGAGGCTAGTGATACGATTCAGCGTTTTATGCTGAATAGTTTTACCTTGAGTGCTCATAGCTTTGTTCACAATACCGTTGAAACCTTCACGGGCACCCAGATAGTGACCAAGGAAAGATTTGGTAATGGCAATGAAAGCGATAAGTGGAGCAACGTATTCAATCATTGGTACTCGGAAGTGGTTAGCCAGATAGGACAGAATGGTAATGTTCTGTGCTTTTGCTTCTGCCAGATTTTCCGATGACAGGCTCAATACACAGCTGAAGACAAAGAACATTACTGTCAGAACCATCATGATGTGCGCATAGCCCAGAATGCGAGAGCATTTTTTCTCTGCATGCTCACCGTATTCTTCACGTTTTGCAACGGCAAATGCGGAGATGATTGGAGAGTGGTTAAAAGAGAAAACCATAACAGGGATTGCCAGCCACAGGGTGAATAGCAGGCCATTGCCACTTGTAGAAGACATGGCGCTGTCCAGTGACAGGGTATCAAAGATGGCGGTGTTCCAGTGTGGGATCAAATACACGGCCAGCAGCATCAAAACAGTGACGAATGGGAATACTAATACGCTCATCGCCTTGACAATAGTCTGCTCACCCAAGCGGATAATACTCATTACACCGAGCAGCAGCACCAGTGCCAACAATGCGCGTGGTGGTGCATTCATGTGTAGCTGATGGACGATAAAGCTGTCTACCGTGTTGGTCAGTGCAACGCTGTAAACCAATAGGATAGGGTAAATTGCAAAAAAGTAGAGGATGGTGATTAGAAAACCTGCAACTTTACCAAAGTGTTCTTCTACCACGCCAGTGATATCTGCACCGTTACTTTTGCCAGATAAGACAAAACGACACATTCCACGGTGAGCAAAAAATGTCATGGGAAGGGCAAGTATCGCCATGATAATGAGTGGAATTAATCCACCAATACCCGCATTGATGGGAAGAAACAAAACGCCGGCACCGATGGCAGTACCATACAATCCCAACATCCATACAGTGTCTGATTTACGCCAGGTAGTGTAATCGCTTTTGCTGGGAGCAGCAGTTGCGATTGAACTTGTTTGAGATGTATCCATAAATATCTCCGAAATAACGCGGTAAAGTAAAATTTAAAAACTACTAAACTCGCACATTAATTCAATGCGCGAGTTGGATTTTTATATGAATAATAAATTATCAGATATTGTGTTGATGTTTACCTAAACATTTTTATTACTACATTAATAAGTCGGTCAAAATATGTTCATTTAAAACAAAGGAGTTGGAACTTTTCTACATTGTTTTTTTGATGTCTAAACCAAAAATGTTAACTCCAGACTTTTGATAGGGGAAATATAGTTATTTTTAGTGAAATGTACCGTGATCACTCTCGCAATTGCAAGATTTATATAGAAAATGAAAATTGTTATTAAACTTTACCAGAATGTTGACTTTATATTAAATAAAATGTAATAAGAAAAATAGTGGAGACTTTATCATTATTTTTATTTTAAATCTTTGCACCTGATTAACTGTTTATCATTTTTGTTTATATATTAATAATAAATCACTCTTGAGAGTAATGGATTTTTATAGAGGATGATAAATATCAATCTTCCTATTTATATATATGCTGATATTTTGGTTTAACGCATCCATCCCATTGATAATAAACATAAATATTTATAAATATTGTTTCTGATTGTGTTTGGATTCATTTGAACGATTTCTTGTTATTTATTGATTATCCATTAATGATTTTTTTAATTTTGGATGAGTGTTGTGGAAAGATTTATTCATTACAACTTACTTAATAAAGAAATAATAATCATTTTAGGATTGAAGATTGTTAACGGCAAAGGGGCGTTTGACTCTGCTATTTAAGCGATCTATATAGGGTTAAATAAATGTTAATAAATGGTCTGGATAAAATAAAACCATAAATCTACCGTAGTTATTTTTCTTAAGGTAAATTTACTTAACTCTAATGCTTATAACTTAAATATAAACATTCGCTGGAAACTCGTTTTTAGCATGAATTTCCAGCGATATATCTATGCTCAACAGATTTGTTTAACTCTTTACCCATCCTTTCCGGATAAAAAAAGCACAGAAAAGTTGGTAAAGACGAATAAGTTTGTCTTGTACGTGTTCACCGTACAGGCTCCAAAATATTTGGCAGAACGCACATCCCAATAGACTCACCAAAAATGCGCCGACCATATCAAGTGGCCAGTGAACACCTACATAAACACGAGACCAGGCAATAGCGCAGGCAATGGCCATCAGACATAAACCTGACCAAATACGATGCCAGAAGAGAAATGCCAACGCGAAAGTAAATACGGCTGTACCGTGGTTACTGGGAAAAGACTCGGTAGGCGCGTGATAGAGGAAATTATAGCCAAAGCCTTCAACAAACGGCCGGGCATGTGGAACAAATGTTCCAATCATATATGACATCGTCATTCCCACGGCAAAGGCAATACAAGACTTGCTGACAACAATGCGTTGATTTGTGATGGCTTCTTTTTTCCCCCAAAGCCAGCAAATAGCCAGTGTAAGAGGGTAGATATATACGCAATATTTCGCGATAAAGACGGCAAGCAAGATGATTGTCGTTGATGAATCTGGGGTCGCATTGATGAATGTAAACCAATTGTGGTTAAGTTGTTCTAGCAAAGTAAGCCTCACAAGCAAGGTATTTACGTAAGAGCCTATCCCGCTAAGCTCTAAGTATGATGAGTATATTTTATCAACTTATGTTTAAAAATAGTAATTTTATAACGCCAAGAATGCAAAAAAGATTATTTAAAATTCATCATCTTATTTAATGATTGTTGATGTGGTGTGAGTAAATAATGTAGTAATGATAGTCAAGGATGATAACTTCGCGACTGTAAGATTGAGATAACGTAATGCAAGGGAGTGTAGTGAGCAATAAAAAAACCCGATAGTCTTTAACCAAAGTGGGTGACTATCGGGCTCCTCAATATGGGGACATCAAAGAAAAGCAGTGGCAATAATTAAGACTACGCGATGGTATGAAAGTTCTTATCATTGGAGAAAAAAATACAGAATTTTTTTCAGCGAGGTGATATTGGATTTTAGGAACGTTGATTTTTTAAGGGCTGTGATTTTTTAGGGGCTATGGTTAAGGTTATCGCTATCCAGTAAGGGGGGAGTTTTTTGGCTGGATAGCGTATTTTTTTGACTGTTTTATTGTCAGATTATTTGTATAGTTCTAGGTTTTCTTTAGCGTAAGCTTCAAAGTCAGTACATCCACCGATATGTTTTTCATCAATAAATATCTGAGGAACAGTCTCAACAGGTTTACCCACCGTTTTTGATAAGTCGTCTTTGCTGATGCCTTCAGCCCAGATATCAATGTAGCGATAATCAAAGTCTTCGCGCTCTGTTTTTAGTTTATCAGCCAGTGCTTTGGCTCGAACACAGTACGGGCAACCTGGACGACCAAAAATGACGGTGTACATATAAACTCCTTAGTAGTAATAATCATAAGTGGTAATAATCGTAAATTTCGTGGATTATCAGCTTAAGTTACTATGCCTGTAACAATGAACAAAAAAAAGCAGGAATTACCTTTTATTGTAATTAGTCCTGCCAATAGGTGGGATTCAGGTATGATAGTCTCACTCAAGAAGCAACAGATAGTCGATTTTACAAGCTGGTAATTATCAGGTTGATGAATGGTAGGTAGAAAATGAAAACAAACTCATCAAAAGAGATGCGCTCATTGGCTGATATGCCTAACTTGGTCATTTTATTGGAAGTATTGGGGATCGGATTATTGGTTTTGGCGTATTTGTCGATAACTGATAGCATATTTCTATCACCTTTATTAATGACGACAGAAGCACACATTGCTATGATCTTATTAGGTATCGGTTGCTTAATACCTGCAGCTATCCATATTATCTGGCGTGCGGTCTATAATCTTTCCTTTTTGGGAATTGATCATAAGAAAACGGATAAAAATTATCAGAATGTTTCTGATGATGAAAAAACAAAATAGGTTGGTTTTTGATCATTCCGCTGCTCGGTAGGAAGTCTGCCAAAGTAGCATGTTTAACTTTTTGGTCATATGAGGTTAATTCGATGGATTCTATGGTTATTCCCGATTTGTCAATATTATGCACGTGGCTTGAACGGCTAAAAATCTCTTATTTTGAGAATGACTCAAGTCCAGTCTTGCACTTGCCTCATATGCAGAATATTGATGGCCTGTTTGATGCCAAACTAGATCTGTTAGGTGATGTTGTCGTGTTTTCTGCTCTGGCAGAAGTAAGGCCAACGGCAATAATTCCATTGGTTGCTAATTTGAGCCAAATTAATTCCAGCTCCCTTACCGTTAAGGCGTTTCTTGATATTCAGGACGAGAACTTACCCAAGTTGATTGTTTGTCAGGCATTTCCTATCGCTGCGGGTATGACTTTCACCCAGTTTTCCAATTTTATGCAGCAGGGTGAAGAACAAATAGCCAATGTGATTTTTGAAATTCACAGCAATAATCTTCTGTATGTTAATCAAGATATGGAAAGTGAGATGGAAGAAGTAGAAATAGAAGTAGAGGTAGAGGTAGAAGATGAAGAGTCATTGGCTTCGGCGAAGACATCAACATTTACTTTGCACTAATATTTTTTGATACGGTTTTTTTACAATGCAATGTATGCAGTATACCGAGGAAAATTGCCACTCCTGCCAGTGGCTCGATAAATCCTATCCAAATCAATTGTCTGATAAACAACAACATTTAAGCCTACTTTTACAGGAAACACCGGTAATACACTGGTTATCACCGGTAACCAGTAAGACGAAAGGATTTCGTAATAAAGCTAAAATGGTAGTGAGTGGCAGTGTTGAGCGCCCGTTGCTTGGCATGTTGCATCGTGATGGCAGAACGGTGGATCTTTGTGATTGTTTGTTGTACCCACAATATTTTCAGCCAGTATTTGATGTAATAAAAGTATTTATCGCCAAAGCAGGCTTGGTTCCGTACAACGTTGAACGTAAGAAAGGAGAATTGAAATATATTCTTCTGACAGAAAGTCGTGCTAATGGCGAAATGATGTTGCGCTTTGTTTTACGTTCAGAAACAAAATTGGCTCAGCTAGAACGAGCCTTATCATGGTTACAAGAACAATTGCCGCAAGTAACCGTTATTTCAGCTAATATTCAGCCTACCCATATGGCGATTTTGGAAGGTGAAAAAGAGATTATTTTCACCGAACAAAAGATGTTAGAAGAAACTTTTAACGGTATTCCGTTGTATATTCGTCCGCGTAGCTTTTTCCAGACTAATCCTGATATTGCCTCAGAGCTGTATGCAACAGCAGGGCGTTGGGTCAGGGAATTGAATATTGGTAGTATGTGGGATCTGTTTTGCGGAGCGGGTGGTTTTGGCTTGCACTGTGCAGATAAAGAAACTCGGTTAACGGGTATTGAAATTAGTGCTGAGGCCATTGATTGTGCGAAAAGCTCCGCTAAAAGTCTTGGATTGACAAAGGTAGAGTTTCAGGCATTGGACTCTGCTCATTTTGCGCTGGATAAATCAGATATACCTGAACTGGTGCTGGTAAACCCTCCCCGTAGAGGTATTGGTAAAGAGCTTTGTGAATATCTTAGCCGGATGGCCCCTAAGTTTATCCTCTATTCAAGTTGTAATGCTCAGACGATGGCGAAAGATATTACGATGCTCAAACAATACCGGATAGAAAAAGTACAGCTATTCGATATGTTTCCTCATACCGAACATTACGAAACATTGGTGTTGTTGGTTCTTGATTTGGATTAATTTATTTTACGTATTAACTCCCGCGATAACTTTTGGTTATTGCAGGAGTTAAGGCAATTACATCTCAATTAGTTGAATCTGTATTATAAGTGTCAATGTAGATTAGGACTGGACATACATTCCAACCGAAAAAGCCGGGCTTAAAAAGATATCGTGGTTAATTGCGACGCTCAAATGATAAGGATCGTTGTTCTATCATACGCATCAGCAGTGTCAAAAGACCATTGATACATAGGTAAATAATACCAGCGGCAGCAAATACAGTTACATCATAACTACGACCGAATTGAAGCTGGCTATATCCCATGATATCCAATAGGGTGATCGTACTGGCAAGTGAAGTACTCTTGAAAATCAGGACGACTTCATTGGAATAGGAAGAGAGCGCTCGTTTAAAGGCGTAGGGCAATAAAATACGCATAGAGTGCGCTTTGGACATACCAACAGCCTGACAAGATTGCCATTGTCCCGCTGGAATGGCTTTAACTGCCCCATAAAACAATTGGGTTGAATAGGCGGCACTATTTAATGCGAGAGTCACCATTGCACAGAGCCATGGCTCTGACATAAGTTGCCATAACCATGGATATTCTTTGATTGATGGAAATTGACCCGGCCCGTAGTAAATCAAAAAGAACTGGACGAGAAGAGGCGTTCCGGTAAATAACGTGATGTAGCCTTTTACTAATTGGGAAAGCACTGGCATTTTCATTGTCAGGATCATGGTCAAAACAATTGAAAGTATAAATGCTGCCAGTAATGCAGTGAAAGTCAGACTGAGACTTGTTTGTAGGCCCGGTAAAATTTCTTTAATAAGCTCAAGCATTATGAAGCACTCCGTTCAAAGTGAGTGGTGTGCATTTCAAGCCGCCTGAGAATAAATTGGCTTGCCAGTGTAATAGCCAGATAAATAGCGGCTGCAATCACATACCATGTGAATGGCTCTTGCGTGCGGATCGCAATACTTTTTGTTTGTAGCATTAAGTCATTAACACTGATCAGTGAAACTAAAGCGGTATCTTTCAGTAGAACTAACCATTGATTCCCAAGTCCCGGCAAAGCATGACGCCACATTTGTGGCATAATCAAGCGAAAGAAAATACGACTTTGGCTTAATCCTAATGCCTGACCTGCTTCTCGTTGCCCCACTGGAATTGCTTTCAACGCTCCCCGCAATGTTTGCGATGCATAAGCAGAATAAAGCAGTGAAAGGGCAATTACACCACAAAGGAAAGGGCTGACATCAAAGTTGCCAATGTCCATTTGTATCTTAAATTGCCAGACAATAAGGTTAACGTCGAAACCTTCTGACAGTGTTATTAGAAGCTGAGAACTTCCAAAATAAATAAAAAGGACAACTAAAATCTCAGGTAATCCTCGGATCAGGGTAACCCAACAGGAGCCTAAGAACGCGACAGGTTTCCAGCGAGCGGATTCCCACACAGCAAAAAACATAGCCAGAACCAAGCCAACCATAAGCGAAGAAATGGCAAGGCCGACGGTAATACCGGCGGCACTGATTAAAGATTGAAATTCACTCATTAGGATTCAGTTTAACGATTTTGTTTATTGTTCAAACCATTTCTTATAGATAGTTTCATAAGAACCATCTTGCTTTATTTCGTCTAGTGCTTTGTTCAGTTTATCCCGCAATTCAGTATTACCTTTGCGTACTGCAATGCCTAAACCTGTGCCAAAGTAATTTTTGTCTGTCACTTTATCGCCAACCGTGCCTAATTCTTTATTCTTTTTCAGCCATTCATTAACGACGGCCGTATCACCAAATACAGCATCAATACGGCCATTTTTCAGATCAAGGATTGCATTCTGGTAGCTGTCATAAGGGACGGTTTTAATCTCTTTATGTTGTTCCATCAGATATTTCTGGTGAGTCGTACCATTCTGGAGTCCGACTTGCTTACCTTTCAGATCGGCAATGTTGGCAAATTTCCCTTTGATAGCAATGAAAGAGGCTGAGTTATCATAATAGGTATGGGTGAAATCAACCTGTTTTTGGCGCTCAGGTGTAATATCGATACCTGCCATCAGAACATCAAAGCGACGAAATTTCAGGCTGGGAATAAGGCTATCGAAAGCCTGATTGGTGAATGTACACTCAGCATTGAGCTTTGCACATATTGCATTTGTTAAATCGATATCAAATCCCTGAATTTTATTGTTTGCATCAATAAATTCAAATGGAGGATAAGTTGCTTCTGTCGCAAAACGGAGAGTAGTTTTCTCTGCTGCGGTTACTGATAAAGTCACTGCACTCAACAAGGCTGCAAACAATAATTTTTTCATAGCCATATCCTGTTGTTCATGAATATTGTGATTGATAACGGTTGTTGTTTTTCCAATCTGTTATCGATGTATCCCCGTCGGCTTTCAAGTCACTGCTTTGTTGGCTGTGGTATGACTCTGAAATCTATCGGATATATCAGTGTGATAAATAATGGGCAAACGCTGCTGTTTGAGGGCGCATAAAGTGTGTTGCATCACCTTTTTCGATAATGCGTCCTTGTTCCATATATACGACCTGACTTGCTGTTTTACGGGCAAATTCTACTTCATGGGTCACGATAATTTGGGTAATACCGGTTTCTGATAGCTCTTTGATAATACCAACGACTTGAGATGTGATCTCAGGATCAAGTGCAGCAGTCGGTTCATCAAACAGTAGAATCTGGGGTTCCATCATTAACGCCCGGGCAATGGCTACGCGCTGTTGCTGCCCACCTGAAAGATGCAACGGAAAACGACTGGCGAACTCATCCAAACGAAGACGTGAGAGCAGTTTTTCTGCTTTTTCCCGCGCTTGCTGTTTAGATAATTTCAATACCCGGCAAGGTGCTTCAATCAGATTATTCATCACAGTTAAGTGTGGCCACAGATTATATTGTTGGAAGACCATACCGACTTCCTGTCGCAATGCCCGGACTTCTTTGTGGTTAGGTTGTTTTTTGAAGTCAAACTGATGTGTTGCCACATTGAGCTGCCCTGAACGGGGCATTTCCAGTAGATTCAGAACACGCAGTAAAGAACTCTTGCCAGCTCCGCTTGGCCCCAGTAACACAACAGTTTCTCCCGATGTACATTCAAAATCGATATCGAACAGAGCCTGATGCGTACCATAGAAACAATTTATGTTTTTTAATTGAATGCTCATGCGACAAATGTGAATAGTTAATGGTTTGATTGGATATTAATCCCATAAGAATAACTATGCAATAATATCTGCATAAAATTGTTGTTTTCATCAAATTAGTGAATTAACTAATCATATTGTAAATATTTTTTTAGATCGTTTATTATTCTATTTTGATGGATTAGATTGTTTTTTTATCACAAAAAAGTTTTTTTTAGTCATTTTATTCAATGAACCCAAAATACCCCCTATTGGGTAAAAAATGCAATAAATAGAGGCGTCATCAGGCTCAATATAAAACCATGAACGATAGCAGCGGGGACGATCCCTACACCCCCACAGCGCTGTAAGATTGGTAAGGTAAAATCGATTGAAGTCGCTCCGGTTAAACCCAATGCCGTTGAACGATAACGATTCATTAGCATGGGGAGGAGCATAATTGCTACCAGTTCACGAGCCAGATCATTAAAAAACGCAGTGCTGCCAATGACCGAGCCATAAGCGTCGGAGAGTAAGATGCCTGAAAGGGAGTACCAGCCATAACCGGATGCAATGGCAAGGCCCGTTTTAGTCGGCAACCCCAGTAAAAACGCAGCCACAATTCCGCCTGCCAGAGAACTGATGGCAACCACTAGCGCAATAATCGTACCACGGCGATTCAGCAGTGTTTGTTTTAAACTCATACCGTTATTGCGTAATTGAATTCCAACCAGAAACAGTAAAAAAATTAAAGCAATTGAACTGGCTTGGCCGGAAAAATGGAACCATGACCAGCCTGTTAATCCTACAATAAAGCCTAATATCAATGCGCCACATAATTTGGCGGAATCCAACGCCATATGTAATCGGGAAGGGGGAGTTTCCTGTTTGTGTCCGGTGACATGCCATGGATCTCGTTTGTCCAGAAGAAAAAGCGCTAACATATTAGCTACCAAGATACATAGGAAAAATGTTGTCGCATACAGAAGAATAGAAAGTAAATTGCTGCCCAAATTTTCCAGTATGGCAAGGTTGACGCCCATCAGAATAAGAATGACATAAACCATGACACTGAGTAGTCGGTGAACCAAGGATAGCATCGATTTATTATTCAGATGTATAAGGTAGCCTAGAATTAATGGCAGGAGAATTATTAACAATCCTGAATACATGATCCACATCCTTATCCAAATAAGATAACGTTTTTTTATCTAGTCCTAATGAATGAAACCCGTCACAAAGACCAATAAATATAATTAAACAAAATATTCACACTAAAATAACAAACAGGGTAAAGGTAAACATACTGAAATTCAATGCATTTTTTATTTTTTGGGGAAGCAGATGTTGTAAATAAAAATTACGTAAATCCAGTCTGTTAGATGTATTAATAGTTTTATTGTCACCCGAGCCGGAACTCTATCAATTTAACGAATTTGATTTATAAGAAGTATCTCGTTGATAGGATTTGTTGATGTGGTTTACAGTAAATTGGATATTTAGACCTAAGTAGACTTTCCTAACAGTGAGTACCTGTTGATGAATTTTCTCCGTACCAAGCGTTACTGGATTTTTGCAGGGCTAGTCCTGATTGCAGTTGTATCCTTATTGGCCTACTTCTTTAATTATAGCCAGACCATTACGTATCAGACTGATAATGTTATCAGGGGGGATTTTGAACGAAGTGTTCTGGCTACGGGCAAGTTAGATGCAGTCAGTAAGGTTGATGTTGGTGCTCAGGTCAGTGGTCAGTTAAAAGAGCTGCATGTCAAACTGGGTGATAAGGTTAAACAAGGCCAATTATTGGCAATGATTGATCCGCAGACAGCGAAAAATACGGTAGTAGAAACGCAAGAAACAGCAAAATCATTGAGAGCCAATCTGCGTGGGGCACAAGCAGAACTGAAATTGGCTCAGCTCAAAGCAGATCGCCTGAAGCGGCTGTTTAAATCACAAGCCATATCCAGTCAGGAATTAGATGCCAGCATAACCGATGTGTATTCTAAAACTGCCCGCGTTGATGATCTACTTGCGCAACTTAAACAAAATCAGGCCAAACTTGATACTGACAAAACGAATTTGCAATATACCCGTATCACTGCGCCAATAGCGGGTATTGTGACAGATATCAAAACATTTCAAGGGCAAACTGTTATTGCAGCACAACAGGCACCGACTATTCTGACACTGGCAAATCTCGATACGATGATTGTCAATGCAGAAGTATCAGAAGCAGATATTATAAATCTCAAGTCTGGACAAAAAGCATCATTCACTATTCTGGGAGCACCTGAAAAGCAGTTTCATGGTGTTTTAAAAGATATCCTGCCAACTCCATATACCGTGAATAATGCCATCTTCTACTATGCCCGCTTTGAAGTACCGAATCCTGACCATATTTTGCGTCTGCAAATGACTGCTCAGGTGAAAATAGAACTTCAGTCGTTACATAATGTGTTGATGATCCCAATTTCAGCATTGGAGAAGCAGATTTCGTCCACGCAATATGAAGTTAGTGTCCTGTATGATGATCAAAAAGAAGAAAAACGAAAAATTACGGTAGGGGGTTTTAATAACATTGACGTTCAGGTTATTGCCGGGTTGAAAGAAAACGAACGGGTGATCACCAGTCGCAGTAACAGTAATAATGAAGAGGAATCTTGATGACTACGTTACTGGAACTGAAAGGCGTTAGCCGTAGTTACTTTGCCGGAGAAGAACAAGTTGATGCCTTGGATAATATTTCGTTGTCCATCCAGACAGGAGAAATGGTAGCAATTGTTGGCACCTCAGGTTCAGGTAAGTCAACACTGATGAATATACTTGGCTGTCTGGATAAACCCACTAATGGAGAATATTGGGTATCCGGGAAAAATGTTGCTGATTTGGACAGTGATCAATTGGCTGAGTTACGTCGGGAATACTTTGGTTTCATTTTTCAACGTTATCACTTACTGACTCATTTGACTGCTCAGCAGAATCTTGAAATTCCGGCAATTTACGCAGGTACTCCTAAAATACAACGACGCGAGCGTGCTATTGAGCTGCTCAAGAGCCTCGGATTGGGAAATCGCATTAATTATCGGCCAAACCAGCTTTCAGGCGGGCAGCAACAGAGAGTCAGTATTGCCAGAGCACTGATGAATGGCGGGCTGGTTATTCTTGCTGATGAGCCGACAGGAGCATTGGATAGCGCTTCTGGTCAGGAAATGATGGATATCTTGAAGAAGCTTTGTCAGCAAGGGCATACAGTTGTTATTGTTACTCATGACCCGAATGTTGCGGCACAGGCTCAAAGGGTGATTGAAATTAAAGATGGGCATATCATAAACGATGCACGCTCTTCCGAATATCAGGCAACAGCTCATTTCTCCCCTGAGAATGCAAAAAATCCTTCGGTTCAACAAATCTGGGGGCGTTTCAATGAGGCATCATTGATGGCATGGCGTGCCATGATTGTCAATAAAATGCGTACCTTTCTGACGATGCTCGGCATTATTATCGGCATTGCTTCCGTCGTAACAATTTTGGTGATTGGTGATGCGGCAAAGTCAATGGTGTTATCGCATATTAAATCCATTGCAACCAACTCCATCACTATCTATCCCGGGGAAGATTTTGGCAGTAATAATGCTCTGGATATGCAGGCACTAAAATTTATCGATATCT
Source organism: Xenorhabdus littoralis (assembly GCF_033949345.1). Classification (NCBI taxonomy): domain Bacteria; kingdom Pseudomonadati; phylum Pseudomonadota; class Gammaproteobacteria; order Enterobacterales; family Morganellaceae; genus Xenorhabdus; species Xenorhabdus littoralis. The sequence continues at coordinate 113,496 of NZ_VCDP01000058.1, read as the reverse complement.
CTGCAATAAAATCCCAGCATTATGTTCAGGCCGTTTCCCCTAAATTGATGAAAAGTGCGCGTTTGCGAAGAGGTAATATTGATGCCAATGCACAGATGTATGGTGTCGGAAGTGAATTTTTTCAGGTATATGCCATGAAATTTGCCCAAGGCATACCTTTTACTCAAGAAATGGTTCACCGACAGGCTCAGGTGGTCGTCATTGATGATAATACACGTAAAAAATTCTTTCCTTATCAGAATGATGTCATAGGCGAAGAGTTACTGTTGGAAAATATGCCTTTAACGGTAATAGGGGTTATTTCCAAGGGACAAAATATGTATGGTGGGGATTCATTACAGATTTGGTTGCCCTACGGTACCATGAATAGCCGCCTTGTAAACCAAAGCTATCTGGATTCGGTTGTTATCAGGGTGAAAGATGGTTACTCAGCCGGAGAAGCAGAAGAAAAACTTAATCAGCTTTTGATATTCCGTCATGGTAAAAAAGACTTTCATATTTACAATATGAATAAAACCATTGAAGCAGTGGATAAAACAACACGGACTCTACAAATATTTTTAACGCTGGTGGCAGTAATATCCTTGATTGTTGGTGGTATTGGCGTGATGAATATTATGTTGGTATCCGTGACAGAGCGTACTCGGGAAATCGGTATTCGTATGGCCGTGGGAGCCAGAACCAGTGACATTATGCAGCAATTTCTTATTGAATCCGTTCTGGTCTGCCTGATTGGGGGAATATTAGGCATTACTCTGTCATACAGTTTGTCTTTGATTGCAAAGTTCATGTTGCCGAAATGGGACTTCGTTTATAACCCCGGTGCATTTATTATCGCCGTTGGATGCTCAACGGCAATCGGAATTATCTTTGGCTTCTTGCCGGCCCGAAATGCCGCTCGCCTTGATCCTATAGAGGCCTTGGCAAGGGAGTAATAAAGCGGCTGAAAAGATGAAGCTGAAAAGATGGAAGGGATAGCGAAGCTCAAATGACACAGTGTCAATAGTACATCAAGGTCAATAGCACGCCACAAATAAGCCCATTGTTTATCTGTGGCGTGAGAATTACGAATTTATAGGGTCATTCTTTATTTTGATTTTGAGCCATCTTCCAGAGGCACAATAAGGCTGGCGTGATTACCTTTGGGGCCTTGGTGAATACTGAAATTCACTTTTTGTCCCGCTTTCAGCGTCCTATAACCATCCATCTGAATAGTTGAATAGTGGGCGAATATATCTTCACCTCCGCTGGTAGGGCAAATAAATCCAAAGCCTTTTGCATTATTGAACCATTTAACAGTACCTGTTTCCATACTTCTCTATCCCTCGTATCACGATTTCGGGTTTAGGAGTCACTAAAAATCTCAAAATATGAACAGAAACCCAGACAGGGCTGGTGTTCATAAAATATACTGTAGTGAAATTCATTACGTCGTCAAGCATATAAACAACGTCAGGCTGTCCCAAATGGCGAAAGTTTGATATAGGTAACGATATCTGATTTTTAAGTGAAATCCTTATTTGTGAATCAAAGATGAGTAAGCAGAGTGCTTCATAAAGTGATAAAAAATATGTAGCAATAGAATGAAATAGTTCATACTAAAATCCAGCGGAAAGTGAATACCCAGCGGAAGAATAATGGCAGAGTTTTATAATGTTTTGAAAACTGAAGAATTTATTGAGGAAGATGCAAAACAAAAACTTCAACCTCCGCCAATGTATAAGGTCGTTCTTAATAACGACGATTATACCCCTATGGAGTTTGTGGTTGACGTATTGCGAAAGTTCTTTTCTTATGATGTTGAACGAGCAACGCAACTAATGCTGGATGTCCATAACGAAGGGAAGGCAGTTTGTGGGATTTATACGGCAGAGGTCGCAGAAACTAAAGCTGCGCAAGTGAACATGTATGCTAAGGAGCACGAGCATCCGTTACTTTGCACGCTAGAAAAGGTCTGATCTGGCTCACTGATTTTAGGAGGAGGTGCTTATGCTCAATCAAGAACTGGAGCTTAGTCTCAACATTGCTTTTGCCAAAGCAAGGGATAACAGGCATGAATTTATGACTGTAGAGCACCTGTTGCTGGCGTTGTTAAGTAACACATCAGCGCGAGAAGCACTGGAGGCTTGTAAAGTCGATTTGGCAATGTTACGCCAAGAATTGGAAAGTTTTATTTCACAAACCACCCCGTTATTGTCTGGAGAGGATGATCGGGATACACAACCCACATTAAGTTTTCAGCGTGTTTTACAGCGCGCAGTATTTCATGTTCAATCCTCGGGACGTTCAGAAGTTTCCGGAGCGAATGTCTTGGTTGCCATTTTTAGTGAACAGGAATCTCAAGCTGCTTATTTGCTGCGTAAGCACGACGTCAGTCGATTGGATATTGTAAATTACATTTCTCATGGAACGCGCAAAGATGAGTCTGATAACGATTCCCACCACAGTATTAATCCCATTCAGGAAGAACAGGTCATCAGTGAAGATCGGCTGGAAAACTTCACAACCAATCTGAATCAATTGGCACAAAAAGGTCAGATTGATCCCCTTGTCGGGCGTCAGCATGAACTGGAAAGAACCGTTCAGGTACTCTGTCGCCGCCGCAAGAATAACCCTCTGTTTGTTGGTGAGTCGGGCGTTGGTAAAACGGCCATTGCCGAAGGGCTTGCATGGCGCATTGTTCAAAGAAATGTTCCCGAGATCATGCAGGACTGTACTATCTATTCTCTGGATATTGGTTCACTGCTGGCTGGTACTAAATATCGCGGTGATTTTGAGAAGCGCTTCAAGGCATTGTTAAAAACCTTAGAGCAAGACAGCAAAAGTATTCTCTTTATTGACGAGATTCATACTATTATCGGTGCTGGTGCAGCTTCAGGTGGTCAGGTGGATGCGGCTAACCTAATTAAACCACTGTTGTCCAGCGGCCGCATTCGGGTCATTGGTTCGACGACTTATCATGAATTCAGCAATATCTTTGAAAAAGATCGGGCGTTGGCTCGTCGGTTTCAGAAGATTGATATTCTTGAGCCTTCGTCTGAAGAAACAGTGCAAATTATCCATGGACTACGTGCTAAGTATGAAGCTCATCATGGCGTCCGTTATACGTCGAAAGCTATTCGTGCGGCTGTTGAGTTATCTGTGAAGTACATTACCGATCGCCATCTGCCGGATAAAGCTATTGATGTTATTGATGAAGCGGGAGCGAAAACAAGATTGGTTCCGGCCAGTCGTCGTAAAAAAACAATTAATGTTGCGGATATTGAATCTGTCGTTGCTCGTATCGCCCGTATCCCAGAAAAAACTGTGTCAGCCAGCGATAAAGATATATTGAGAACACTGGATGACCGTTTGAAAATGTTGGTTTTTGGTCAGGACAGAGCCATCGGTGCATTGACTGAAGCCATTAAAATGAGCCGCGCAGGGTTGGGGCAAGATCATAAACCTGTCGGGTCTTTCTTGTTTGCGGGACCGACTGGGGTCGGTAAAACAGAAGTGACTGTCCAGCTTTCCAAGGTATTGAATATCAAATTATTACGATTTGATATGTCGGAATATATGGAACGCCATACCGTCAGCCGCTTGATCGGTGCTCCTCCGGGTTATGTGGGGTATGATCAGGGAGGGTTGTTGACCGATGCAATTATCAAACACCCGCATTCTGTGCTGTTGTTGGATGAAATTGAAAAGGCTCACCCAGATGTATTCAACTTGTTGCTACAGGTTATGGATAATGGCACATTAACTGACAATAATGGTCGCAAGGCGGATTTCCGTAATGTTATTTTGGTGATGACAACCAATGCAGGGGTACGTGAAATACAGCGTAAATCCATCGGTTTCACTGTTCAGGATAACAGCACGGATGGTATGGAAGAAATCAAACGTATCTTTATGCCTGAATTCCGTAATCGTCTTGATAGTATCATCTGGTTTGATGCACTTTCTTCTGAAGTTATTCAGCAAGTTGTTGATAAATTTATTGTTGAGCTGCAAGCCCAACTGGATGAAAAAGGTGTTTCTCTGGAAATCAGCGCAGATGCTCGCCAATGGTTATGTGATAAAGGTTATGATAAAGCAATGGGAGCACGTCCGATGGCTAGGATTATTCAGGATAACCTCAAAAAACCACTGGCGAATGAGTTGCTGTTTGGTTCGTTAGTGCATGGAGGCTCTGTCAGCATCAATTTGGATAAGGAAAAACGGATGCTGACATACGATTTCAAAAGTACACAGAGTTCAAATAAAAAGAAATCGGAAGATGCCGTTTTATAAGGCTGTATAACCAAGAGTGACACCACAGGTAATATATCACCTGTGGTGTAAAAAGGGGTGCGAATCAGCGGCTACGGAAGACGATGCGCCCTTTGCTCAGGTCATATGGGGTTAGCTCAACTGTAACCTTGTCTCCAGTCAAAATACGAATATAATTTTTACGCATTTTGCCCGAAATGTGAGCAGTAACGACGTGTCCGTTTTCTAATTCGACACGGAACATAGTGTTTGGCAGTGTATCTAACACACAACCTTGCATTTCAATATTGTCTTCTTTGGCCATCTAATCCTCTAAATGTAACAACCATAGTTTTTAACAGGCAAGATAATGCCGAAAAACCCTCATTATGTAAAGGAATGTCGTATTTTAAACCATCATTTTACGCATAATAGATAGCGACATTCCCACCGTAACCCCTAAGGGGTGATTATAAATCCAGCACCTGTGCAGACCAGCAACCTGATTGCAATGATCGTTCTCTTAATTGATAAAGATGCTGAAGGAATTCTTTCCTTTGAATATTTTTGGCACCCAGCGATTCTGTGTGGTGATTTAGTACCTGACAATCAAACAACTGGCCACCATGATGTAAAAAATGGCGATAGAATGCCACAAAAGCACACTTAGACGCATTATCCATTTTGCTGAACATTGATTCACCGCAAAATAGTGTGCCTATACACACGCCGTATAAGCCACCTACAAGTTGGCGTTCATACCAGACTTCAACTGAATGAGCCACACCTTCTTTGTGCAAAGTTTGATAACCGAGCTGAACATCAGACCCGATCCAAGTACCTTCCTGCCGCTGGGCGCAATTATATATTACTTCATCAAAAGCATAGTTTACCGTAATTTGGTAAGGATGTTTTCGAATAAAGCGTCGCAGTGTTCGGCCAGTATGTAATTCACCCGGAATGAGTACTGCCCGGGGATTTGGAGACCACCACAAAGGAGGTTCATTGGGAGAATACCACGGAAAAATACCTTCATGGTAAGCCACCTTTAAACGTTCCGCACTCAAATCGCCCCCGAACGCCAGTAAACCATTGGGTTCTGCTAATGCGTTGGTTGGGTGGGGAAATTTATATGAGTTATCCAGTTGAGCTATCAACATAAAATAAATCACTCCTGCTCAAGATAGCTCTGTCGCTGATAAAATTGATAATAACGACCTTGTTGAGCCAGTAATTCATCATGTTTGCCTTGCTCGATAATTCGTCCTCCATCCATGACACAAATTCGGTCCATATATTGTAAGCCAGTCAGACGGTGGGTAATGGAAATCAATGTCTTGTGCTGGCAATGATGGCGTAACAGCGACAGAATCTGTTGTTCAGTGTCTGCATCGAGTCCTTCAGTTGGTTCGTCTAATAGCATTAAAGGAGCACTGTGTAGCAATGCTCTGGCAATTCCCAAACGGCGTTGTTCCCCACCGGAAAGCTGACGCCCGCCTTCACCCATCCAACAGTTTAGCTTTTCATCAGTGTCTAGCAAGTTCCCTAAACCGACTTGTTTCAGGACGGTTGCTAATTCATCATCACTGGCATTGGGTTTGGCCAATAAAAGATTTTCACGCAAGGTATGGCTGAATACATGTATCCGCTGGGGAACGACAGATATCATTGAACGCAGGGTTGCTTCATCATAGTGGGAAATAGGTCTTTGGTTAAGCTGAATTTCACCATTGTTGACATCCCATGCCCGGGTTAATAATTGCAATAGCGTCGATTTTCCACATCCTGTTTTCCCCAATAACGCAACATGCTCACCTGATTGCAAGGATAGTGAAACATTTTTCAAGACTGGAAGCGGTTGACCAGGATAGGTGAAATCAATATTTTTTATCTCAAGGCTGAGACTATTATTTGCCTCTGGTCCGTGAGCAGGGAAGTTAATTTCTGGTTTCTGGTGCATTAACTGGGAAACACGAGTTGCAGATGAAATAACTTGCCCCATGTGTTGAAATGCGACGGTAACCGGCCCGAGGGCTTCAAAGGCAGCAAGGGCACAGAATGTAAATAGGGCAATTAATGCGCCTGGTTGACTATTTCCTCCAACACCTGCTGCTGTTAACCAAAGTATCAGCGTCACAGTCATGCCTGTGGAAAAAATCATGATGGCTTGTGAAAGTCCTGTCAAACTGGCTTGCTGTTGTTGGCTTCTCAACCAAGCGCTTTCAACTTCTGTCATTGATTGACGAAAACGCTTAAGTGCGCCGAAAACAGTCAATTCAGCCTGTCCCTGCAAGGCGTTGGTGAGTAATGTACGATATTGACCACGCTGTAGAGTGATGTCTCGGCCGTAGGGTTTTCCGGCATGGTAAAAAATAAAAGGTAATATCAGCAGCACTCCTAACATAATACCGCCGAGAGTATAGGCAAGCGTAATATCAAGGAAGCCTAATCCAAAGGTCAGTACTAAAATCACAACAAATGCGGCAAAGACAGGAGAAATTACCCGCAAATAAAGGTGATCCAACGTTTCGACATCAGCAACCAGTCTATTCAGCAGCTCTCCTTGACGAAAACGGGCAATACCTCCCGGAGAAAGCGGCAGAATTTTCTGAAAAGCAAACACACGCAAATGAGCTAATACACGGAATGTGGCATCGTGACTGACAAGTCGCTCGCCATAACGTCCGGCTGTACGGAAAATAGCCGCCCCACGGACACCAGCGGCAGGCAGCATATAGTTAAACGTATATAATCCCGCGAACCCGGCCAAAGCTGTGCCGGAAAGGAACCAACCGGAAAGAGTCAGCAGGCCAATACTGGCTAACAAGGTCACAATCGCCAACACCATACCCAAACTAATGAGCAACCAATGGCGGCGATAGAGTGCGAGAAATGGGAGTAGTATACGCATGATTAAAGCTCCACACTGCGATGAGACAACAGGCGAGAAAATGCGCCTTGAGACTGACTTAAACTCTGATAATCACCTTTCTCAATCAGTAAACCATTTTCCATTACCCAGATCTGGTCATATAACAGTGTTTCTTCCAGTAAGTGAGTAATGAGCAGTGTCGTTTGCTGATGAGATGCCTGATTTAACGCCATCATAACGCGCTGTTCGCTATGGGCATCAAGGCTGGCTGCTGGCTCATCCAACAGCAATAATTGGCAGGGGTTTAGTAATGCTCGTGCTACCGCGATACGCTGGGCTTGCCCGACAGACAAACGAGCGGCATTATCACCCACTACTGTATTGATTCCATCTGGCAAATCACGAACAAACTCACTGACATAAGCTCGTTCCATCACATCATTGATTTGTTCTTGCGTTGCATCATATTGACCGAGACGAATATTATCGAGCAGGGTTTGTTCCGGCAGATGTGGATTTTGCCCAACCCAGCTTAATAGATTACGCCATTCGGTAAGAGCAAGCTCACGCAGTTCAGTGCCGTTAATTTTCAGGGAGCCGTTATAAGGCAGAAATCCTAACAAGACATTGATCAGTGAACTTTTTCCCGCACCGCTTTTTCCAACCAGAGCAATACGCTGATGCTTATCAATTGTGAAATTCAAAGGACCAGCAAGACGATGACCATCGTGGGACATAATTTCCAGTTCGCTGGCTTCAATGGTGACAGGATCTTTATCTGATAGTATTTTCTCGCCGTGGGTTACAGCCTTTTCTCCATCACTGCTAAGCAGAGTGAAAAGTGATTCTGCTGCTCCGATTGCCTGAGCTTTTGCATGATAAAACGTTCCCAGATCGCGCAGAGGCTGAAAAAATTCTGGTGCAAGGATCAACGCAAGGAAACCCGCAAACAACGTAACACCTATTCCGTAGCTGCCAAAATGTAATTCTCCCAGATAGGAAAAACCAAAATAGACGGCAACAACAGCAATGGAAACAGCGGCAAAAAACTCCAATACAGCTGAAGATAAGAATGCCATGCGTAGGACTTCCATTGTTCTGCGGCGAAAACTCTCTGTTGACTTTGTGATCTGCTCAACCTCGGCTGTTCCTCGATGGAACAGTCGCAAGGTATCCAAACCCCGTAAACGGTCAAGAAAATTACCACTTAACCGACTGAGAGCAATAAAATTGCGTTGGTTAGCATCTGCGGCACCTAATCCAACCAGAGCCATAAACAGAGGGATCAGGGGGGCGGTTACAAGTAGAATTAACCCTGCGGCCCAGTTAATTGGAAACACAGTCATCAGGATTAAAATGGGGATTATGGCTGCAAGGGTCATTTGAGGCAGATAGCGGGAGTAAAAATCCTGCATATCTTCGATTTGCTCCAGAATAATGGTTGCCCAGCTTCCTGCCGGCTTTCCCTTAACCCAAACCGGCCCCAATTGCTCCAATTTATCTAATACCATACTGCGGATTTGCTGGCGCACAACCTGACCACAGATAAAACCGACACGTTCCCGGATTGCATTAATGATTGCCCGCAATGTGAACGTAGCTGCCAGCAGCAGAAATTGATTGATAAGATTTTCGCGGGGAACATTATCCATAATCAGGGACTGGAGGATTGAAGCTAGGAGCCAAGCTTGAGAGATAATAAGTAATCCACCGATTAGACCGAGTAGCATAGATAAGCGAAGCCACCGACGGGCAGGAGCGCTTTGCTGCTTAAGCCATCGGACAAGTTCAGATTGTCTTGTTTTGTCCATAAGAAAAATTTCTGATTAGCTGGTGATGATACTGAATATCAAAACAAGCATTATATTACCTGTAAAAAAGCGCTATCGAAATAGCGCTTTTAAGGGAGATGGATTATTTAGTTACCAATCCGTCGAGGAAACGTTCAGCATCCAGTGCAGCCATACAGCCTGTTCCTGCTGATGTGATAGCTTGACGATATACATGATCCATCACATCTCCGGCAGCAAAGATCCCCGGGATGGAGGTCTGGGTTGCATTACCGTGCAATCCAGATTGGACTTTGAGATATCCGCCTTCCAATTCAAGCTGACCGTCAAAGATACCCGTATTCGGGCTGTGTCCGATGGCGATGAAAACACCAGTGACATCCAGTTCTTCAGTATTGTCACTATTCGTATCGCGCATACGAACACCTGTAACACCCATATCATCGCCCAGAACTTCATCCAGAGTCCGATCAGTATGCAGGATGATATTGCCGTTCTTGACCTTGTCCATCAGACGGTCAATCAGGATCTTTTCTGAACGGAAAGTATCGCGGCGATGAATCAGATGAACTTCAGAAGCGATATTGGCTAAATACAGAGCTTCTTCAACGGCTGTATTACCACCACCTACTACAGCAACTTTTTGTTTACGATAGAAAAAACCATCGCATGTTGCACAGGCTGATACGCCCCGACCTTTGAAAGCGTCTTCCGAAGGTAATCCGAGATAACGGGCAGAAGCACCTGTCGCGATGATCAACGCATCACAGGTATATTCCTGATCATCCCCATATAAACGGAATGGTCTGTTTGAGAAATCAACTTTCTGAATATGATCAGAAATGATGTCAGTTTGAAATTTTTCAGCATGTTGGAACATACGATCCATCAAATCTGGTCCAGTGAGCCCTTCAGGATCGCCCGGCCAGTTTTCAACTTCAGTCGTGGTGGTCAATTGGCCGCCTTTTTCAACCCCAGTAATGAGAACGGGGTTTAAGTTAGCGCGGGCTGCGTAAACTGCAGCAGTATAACCAGCAGGACCTGAGCCAAGAATGATGAGTTTACTGTGTTTGGCTGTGCTCATGAATACCTCATTTCCATTATAGCGTATTGCGGATTTAGGGATTGTAGGAGAAATAATAAGTTAAAAAAAGCGATTATCAGATAAAATATTCATGTTATTAACGATTTTACCGATAGATAGTAACTATGATGTAATCGAAATATCAGAAGAGATTACTTAATCTTCTGAATTGAGCATAATTTATCCTATTTAGGTGCGAAACAAGCTACCGAAACGATTTACTGAAAATTTGTTTGGTAGGTTGTTCTGATTTTTGTTCATTTGCTTTGACAATCGGCTGTGCATTTGCGAAAACATCTGTGTAAGAGATAATTATCTACCTCGCTAATCAATTGTTTCTATAGAATAGACAAATTAGAGTGGGTGATTTTCTCATAGAATATTAAAAACTGCCGTTAAGCTACTTTCTGAAAGATGTAATGTTTTGGGAGATAATGTTCCGGAAAAATGGTTTCTGATAAGTCGTGCTTTAGTAAACCGACATTCTGGAAGACAGTATTCTGGAAAATTACAGTAGGTCTCAAGCATTGGTTACAGATTGAGCTTTACTTTTGAAGACATCTTTTCCAGCTCAACCGCTTGAAAGAGGTAGGGAAAATGTTATGGGTGTAGGAATATAAAGAGAGAGCAATAAGATGATTGATAATAAGAAGCGTCCAGGAAAAGATCTTGACCGCATAGACCGTAATATCCTTAACGAGTTGCAAAAAGACGGCCGTATTTCTAACGTAGAGTTATCCAAGCGGGTTGGTTTATCACCAACACCTTGTCTGGAACGAGTACGTCGCTTAGAGCGTCAGGGTTTTATCTCTGGCTATACCGCTTTACTGAATCCTCATTACTTGGATGCATCATTGCTGGTATTCGTTGAAATTACGTTAAATCGTGGTGCAGCAGATGTATTTGAACAATTTAATACGGCTGTCCAGAAACTGGAAGAAATCCAAGAATGTCATTTAGTTTCTGGTGATTTTGACTACTTGCTGAAAACGCGTGTGCCTGATATGTCTGCATATCGTAAATTGCTGGGCGAAACTTTGCTGCGTCTTCCGGGTGTTAACGATACCCGTACTTATGTTGTGATGGAAGAAGTGAAACAGAGTAATCGCTTAGTGATTAAGACTCGTTAAGCTTTGCCTAAAATGTACAGATGCAAAACAGGAAAAACTTAGGTACACTCCTGTGTATGCATACAGTTTCAACGCTGAGCCACCCTCAGCGTTGTTCCGTTTAATCAACAGGAAAACACCTGGAGATCCTTTCTTGAACCAGGAATATACAGAAGACAAACGCATTAAATTAAAGAAAATAAGCAGTGGCCGTCGGCTTCTGGAAGCCGTTCTGTTGGTTATTGCTATTTGCGCTGTGTACTTGATGGTAGCACTTGTCAGTTTCAATTCATCCGATCCGAGTTGGTCACAAACGTCGTGGCATGAACCAGTTCATAATTGGGGTGGCAGTGTTGGAGCTTGGCTGTCAGACACATTATTCTCGGCATTTGGTATTCTTGCCTATGCAGTCCCTCCGTTGATGTTTTTAGGCTGTTGGAATGCTTTCCGTCAGAAAGATAGGCAAGAGTACGTTGATTTCTTCACACTTGCATTACGCGTCATTGGTGCTTTAGCTCTGGTACTGACTTCATGTGGTTTAGCCGCACTCAATATTGATGATTTTGATGACTTTGCTGCTGGTGGTGTCATCGGTAATTTATTCAGTAACGCAATCCTGCCGTGGTTCAATATCCTTGGTGCAACATTGGCTCTGCTTGGTGGCTGGGCTGTTGGATTCACTCTTTTTACGGGATGGTCATGGCTTATTATTGCAGAAAAAATGGGTGCAATTATTCTGGATTCGCTCAGTGCTGTGGTAAATCGCGGCCGCAATGCAGCAGAGTATGACGATGAGGAGTCAGAAGACTCAGACGATTCTGAAGATTCGGAAGATAAAGTGATTTCGGACCTTTCAGCCAGTGAGCAGAAACGGACTGAGCATGCTGATAAATTTGATAAAGTTGAAATAACCAATCAATCTGTTGCCACTAAAACAATCGACGTAGATGAAGACGATGTATTGCTGATGGCTCCAACAATAGTTGAATTGGCCAATACAGATTCAGCGGTGTCCGTTGTCTCGCCTCCTGACATGAATAACACTCCTGACATGGATGATTTGCCTTACATAAATGATAGTAATGGTAGTGAACAGGCGATAGAAACCTCATCAGAACACGTACAAGAGAAATTAGAGCAGGTAGTTGAAGAACAGGAACAAGATCCTGTTCGTTATACATTTGAATTACCCGCTGATTATCAATCGGATACGGAATCCGAATCTGTAAGCCTTCCGCAGACTATTCCACAGACTATTAACGATAATTCCGGCCTGACCCATACGGAGACAGATATCGCCACCTCTACGGTGACGATTAAAAATCCTCAGGTCAAACAGGGTATTGGCCCTGAAATGCCTCGTCCTAACCCAGTCAGGATACCGACTCGTCGAGAGTTATATGGTATCAAAGTACCTTCTCATCGTTTGGCGGAACATCTGCAACGAGAAGAAAAAGAAAAACAAAATGAGCTGATTGCAGAATCTAATGAACAGCAAATGGATGAGCAACAACAAGATATTCTACGTCAGCAATTCCTTGAGCAACAACGTGAACGCTATGGTTCCTATTTTGAAGCGGAGAATAAAGAACCGCGTGCAGAAGATACGTCAATATATAGACAATCAACATCAGCCGCATTTACGGAAAATAGCACAGACAATACAGACAACAGTATAGATGAACGGGAAGCGCAGGAAGAAAACTTGCGAATAGCGTTTGAGCAGCAGCAACGTGAACGTTATCAAGCAAATCAGCCTGATGTTTCAACGCCTAATGTTTCAACACCTAATGTTTCAACACCCGTTTCCATGCAAGATAAAGAACTGGGATCTAATTATTTTTCTCAGATTGAAGATCTTGGAGAGCCTGAACCGAAAAAAATAATTCCGGTTTCTGCTTCCCATGAACCGAGAGTTCAGCATACTTTTGCGCAGCAACCGCAGCAACCGCAGCAACCGCAGCAACCGCAGCAAGATAGTTTGTTCCATCCATTTTTAATACGCAATGATCAGCCATTGCCAAAATCAACGACGCCAATGCCTTCGTTAGATCTTCTGGCAGAACCGCCAGCAGAAGAAGAACCCGTTGATATGTTTGCTCTTGAGCAGATATCCCGTTTGATTGAAGCGCGTTTGAATGATTATCGTGTCAAAGCGGATGTTGTTGGATTCTCTCCTGGCCCTGTAATTACACGATTTGAACTGGATTTAGCTCCGGGGGTTAAAGCCTCCCGAATTTCCAATTTATCACGTGACTTGGCGCGTTCACTTTCAGCGGTGGCGGTTCGTATAGTAGAAGTAATCCCGGGTCAACCTTATGTTGGGCTGGAATTACCTAACAAGAAACGCCAGACCGTTTATCTGCGGGAAGTGCTGGACTGTGAAAAATTCAGGGATAACCCATCACCCTTGACTATCGTTCTTGGTAAAGATATTGCAGGCCAGCCAGTTGTGGCTGACTTGGGTAAAATGCCTCACTTGCTGGTCGCAGGGACAACAGGATCGGGTAAATCGGTGGGGGTTAATGCCATGATCCTCAGCATTCTGTATAAAGCAAAACCAGAAGATGTTCGCTTTATCATGATCGATCCGAAAATGCTTGAATTATCGGTTTATGAGGGTATTCCACACTTATTGACTGAAGTTGTTACAGACATGAAAGATGCAGCCAACGCATTGCGCTGGTGTGTGAATGAAATGGAACGACGATATAAGCTGATGTCAGCTTTGGGTGTGCGTAATCTTGCAGGATATAACGATAAGATAAAACTAGCAGAAAACATGGGGCGGCCAATCCCTGATCCATTCTGGAAACCGGGTGATAGTATGGAAGCAACACATCCTGTACTGAAAAAAGAGCCTTACATTGTTGTTATGGTCGATGAATTTGCCGACTTGATGATGACTGCCGGGAAGAAAGTGGAAGAGTTAATTGCGCGTTTAGCCCAGAAAGCGCGAGCAGCCGGTATCCATTTGGTATTGGCAACACAGCGTCCTTCTGTTGATATCATTACCGGGTTGATTAAGGCAAATATTCCGACACGTATTGCATTTACCGTTTCCAGTAAAATAGATTCCCGTACCATTCTTGATCAGGGTGGAGCAGAATCATTGCTTGGTATGGGTGATATGCTTTATCTTGCACCAAACTCTTCTATTCCTGTACGTGTTCATGGCGCATTTGTCCGTGATCAAGAAGTTCACGAGGTAGTGAATGACTGGAAAGCTCGTGGGCGTCCTCAATATATTGATAGTATTATCAAAGGGGGAGAAGACGGTGAAGGGGGGGTAGGGTTTGATAGCGATGAAGAACTAGATCCTCTGTTTGATCAAGCGGTCGAATTTGTGACCGAAAAACGTCGGGTTTCTATTTCCGGTGTACAACGTCAATTCCGCATCGGATATAACCGGGCAGCTCGGATTGTTGAACAGATGGAAGCACAACAGATTGTCAGTGTGCCTGGGCATAATGGTAATCGTGAAGTTTTGGCACCTCCGCCGCACGAACGTTAATCAGCATGGTTAAAGGCAGTAAAATTTCAGCCTTTAACGCAGGTAATAATACGAATTGAAGGTATCTCGCACATGAAAAAACTGGTGTTGATTGGTTGTCTGATGATGAGTGTGAGTGTAGGTTCTGCATGGGCTGATGCTACACAGGATCTGCAAGGGCGTTTGGGAAAAGTAAATAGTTTTCATGCCAGTTTTACTCAAACAGTCTCCAGTAATGACGGTTCAACGATCCAAAAAGGAGAAGGTGAACTTTGGATAAAACGCCCTAATCTATTTAACTGGCACATGACGTCGCCTGATGAAAGCGTTTTGGTTTCCGATGGTAAAACCTTGTGGTTTTATAATCCCTTCGTTGAGCAGGTGACAGCGAACTGGTTAAAAGATGCAACGGGAAATACGCCATTTATGCTAATCGCGCGTAATGATCCTGCGGACTGGAAACAGTACAAAGTTGTGCAAAGCGGTAATAATTTTGAACTGGTGCCTGATAGCAACAATGGTAATTTAAAACATTTTTCAATTACCGTGACGCCAGCAGGAACTATCCAAAAATTTACGGCTGTTGAACAAGATGGGCAAAAAAGCGCCTATCAATTAAAAGGTCAGCAAAACACCAGCGTAGATGCGGCAAAATTCAAATTTACTGTACCAGAAGGTGTGACGCTGGATGATCAGCGCCAGTGAGGTTTAAGTGAACAATCTTTCTCTCGATTTTTCACAGAATGAGTTTCAGCCATTGGCCGCAAGAATGCGGCCAGTTACATTAGAGCTTTATATTGGCCAGCAACATTTATTGGCAGAAGGAAAGCCTTTACCAAGAGCGATTCGTGCTGGTCATCTCCATTCCATAATTTTGTGGGGGCCACCCGGAACAGGTAAAACCACACTGGCTGAAATTATTGGTTACTATGCACAAGCTGATATTGAACGAATCTCGGCAGTGACATCCGGTATTAAAGAAATTCGTGAATCAATAGAAAAAGCACGTCAAAATCGTAATGCAGGGCGCAGAACCATCTTATTTGTCGATGAAGTTCATCGATTTAATAAAAGCCAGCAAGATGCGTTTTTACCGCATATTGAAGATGGCACGATCACATTTATTGGTGCAACGACTGAAAATCCTTCTTTCGAATTAAATTCGGCATTACTGTCTCGTGCTCGTGTCTACTTATTGAAATCACTCACAACAGCAGAAATTGAGCAAGTGCTTGTTCAGGCCATGAACGATAAAGAGCGTGGCATTGGTGGGCAAAATATCGTATTACCGGACAACACCCGCCAAATGATAGCAGAACTCGTGGCGGGAGATGCACGTCGCTCATTGAACTTGCTGGAAATGATGTCAGACATGGCAGAAACCAATGCACAGGGACTGCGAGTTCTGACACCGGAGCTGTTGAAAGAAGTGAGTGGGGAGAGGAGTGCGCGGTTTGATAATAAAGGCGATCGATATTACGATTTAATTTCTGCCTTGCATAAATCAATTCGTGGCTCATCACCTGATGCTGCACTTTACTGGTATGCCCGAATCATTACTGCTGGCGGAGATCCACTCTACGTTGCTCGTCGGTTACTTGCTATTGCTTCTGAAGATGTAGGAAATGCTGATCCACGTGGAATGCAGGTCGCAATTGCTGCATGGGATTGTTTTACTCGCGTGGGAGCGGCAGAAGGAGAACGGGCGATTGCCCAAGCGATTGTTTATCTTGCGTGTGCACCGAAAAGCAATGCGGTATATGTCGCATTCAAAGCAGCAATGGCGGATGCAAAAGATAAACCTGATTACGATGTTCCTGCCCATCTGCGTAATGCCCCAACTCATTTGATGAAAGAGATGGGATTTGGTGAAGCTTATCGTTATGCTCATGACGAACCAAATGCTTATGCTGCCGGTGAAGTTTATTTCCCATCAGAAATGAAACAAACACGTTATTATTACCCGGCAGCCAGAGGGCTGGAAAGTAAAATTGGTGAAAAATTAAACTGGCTGGTGGAACAGGATCAAAATAGCCCGATAAAACGCTATCGTTAATCTTATTGATACGGTAAGGTTTATATCCAATAGATTTGACTATGTTATTCTCAATAACAAGTTTCTCAATAACAACTTTTCAATAACAACAAACACAGGACTAGCATGCTCGATCCAAATATGCTGCGTAATGAGCTAGACGCAGTCGCCGAAAAACTGGCTCGCAGGGGTTATACCCTTGATGTGGAGACGCTGCGCAAACAAGAAGAGCGCCGCAAAGTTTTACAAGTTGAAACTGAAACCCTGCAGGCAGAACGTAATTCCCGATCGAAAACTATTGGTGCAGCGAAAGCCCGTGGTGAAGATATTGAACCACTGCGTCAGGAAGTGAATCAGTTGGGAGAAAAACTGGATTCGGCAAAAGCTGAACTGGAAACGTTGCAGGCTGAGATCCGTAATCTCGCATTAAGCATGCCGAATATTCCTGATGATGCTTCTCCTGATGGAAAAGATGACAGTGATAACCTTGAAATTAGCCGTTGGGGTGAGCCTCGTCAATATGACTTTGAAGTCAAAGATCATGTATCACTGGGTGAACTGGCAGGTGGGCTTGATTTTGCTGCCGCAGTTAAATTAACGGGTTCACGTTTCGTAGTAATGAAAGGGCAGATTGCTCGTCTGCACCGTGCTATCGCACAGTTCATGCTGGATTTGCATACTGAACAGCATGGTTATCTGGAAACTTATGTCCCTTATTTAGTGAACCATGATAGTTTGTACGGTACAGGTCAATTACCTAAATTTGGTGAAGATTTGTTCCACACCAGACCGTTGGAAGAAGAAACTACCAGCAATTATGCTTTGATCCCGACGGCGGAAGTACCAGTTACTAACTTGGTTCGTGATGAAATTCTGGATGAAAGTGCATTGCCACTGAAAATGACGGCCCACACACCTTGCTTCCGTTCTGAAGCCGGTTCTTACGGACGAGATACTCGTGGTCTGATCCGTATGCACCAGTTTGATAAAGTTGAGTTGGTGCAAATTGCCCACCCAGAAAAATCCATGGAAGCACTGGAAGAATTGACGGGTCATGCTGAAAAAGTGTTGCAGTTACTGAACCTGCCTTACCGCAAGATGTTACTGTGTACTGGTGATATGGGAGCAAGTGCAAGAAAAACTTACGATCTGGAAGTTTGGTTACCAGCCCAGAATACTTACCGTGAAATCTCATCTTGCTCGAATATGTGGGACTTCCAGGCTCGCCGTATGCAAGCACGTTTCCGCGCTAAGGATGACAAAAAACCTCAGTTGGTACATACACTGAATGGTTCTGGTTTGGCGGTAGGCCGTACTTTGGTTGCTGTAATGGAAAACTATCAGCAGACAGATGGCCGTATCGGAATTCCAGAAGTATTGCGCCCTTATATGAACGGATTGGAATATATTGGCTAATAATCTGCATTCTTAATAAAAAAAGCGCCAAATAATGGCGCTTTTTTTATTAGTAAATATCACGGGTTAATTTGTTATAACCATTTCATCTTTCTTGTTTTCTTGCGCATAAAAAACACTGCGATAAGACGTATAATAAGTCGCTATATACAGTGACTTGATAAACAGCGCTCCTATGATGGGAGGAATGAAGGAAACGAAGAAGAATGTAGTCATAAATAAGCAGAAGAGTAGACAGACAAAGAAATTTTTTCTTACCGCATTCAGACTCATTAGAATGGCATTACTGAGTTTTAAGTTATTACAAGTTACTAAAGCAGGAACGAACCAGAAACATGCTGTGCTTACAAGCATAAAAAGCGACATAATTCCAAAAGATACTATAAATGTAGTATCGCTATACGCTAATATTTCCAATGCAGGAATTTCAGGATTATAGAGTAGATTTAGAAAACTCTGGATAAACCAGTATTCATTAATGTGGTTTATAGTAACGTTTTCATTGATATGGCTTGTTAAAATAAGACCTACATTTTTTATCCCCCAAGCTATTATGCCGATAGTAAGTAGTAAACCAAATTTCTGTTTGAAGCCTGAAAAAAGTAATTCAAATTCAAATTTACCTGTAGTGACTTGTTTTTGACAAATAGCAATAAAGCCAGCGATAAATACAGGTTCCAATAAATCAGGGAGAATAAAATTGATATAAGTAATACTTTTCAGAGAGAATATAATAAAATTATAGAATATTATCGTCAGTATCCACAGAATAAATTTTCCCATGACTAAATCCCAGGCTTTTCCTATCCAGATAACTGAGGTGGAAACATCAACAGATTGAGCTTGAGAAATAAATATTTCTTGTTTTTTGATGAATTTTTGACGTGCTAACTTATCCACTATGTTTTTTTGGGGATGAGTAATATTGGTGGAGTCTATTAATTGTTCAGCATTTTTATCATATTGGTAAAAAACACTGCGATAAGAAGAATAATGTGTTGCTGCATAGAGAGGTAAAGTAAATAAAAGCCCAATGAGTAGAACTAAGAGTGAGGAATATATCAAAAGATAGAGACATAAAAAGAAGATAACTCCTTGCCAAAAGTTTTTTCTTACTGCACTGAGACTGGTTTTTATAGCTTTTATTGCACTGAAATTATTAATAATAATTAACGCAGGAGCAAACCAAGAACATGCCAGAGATAGAATAAAGGAAAGTGCATAACTGAAAAAATGGATGAGAGCAATGTATCTATTATCTTGTTCGTCGTAATCTGGATCATAGAAGAAAATTTTTGCCACATTAATATCAATATCAGGATTGATTATAAGAATAAACGAACCTAGAATTTTTATTCCTGATGCGATTATACCGACAGTTATTAATGATATTAATTTATTTTCAAAGCCATAAAATAGCAAACTAAATTCAAACCGGCCAGTTGTCCTTTGTTTTTCACAAACCATAACTACACCAGCAAGGAGTACAGGCTCGAGTAAACCTATCAGAAAAAGGCTGATGAAATAAGGCAAATAACTAACAGATAATATGATTAGCGAATAGGTAAGTCCGAGCAATACCCACATACCTAACTGAGCTGATATAAGATACCCCCATACATCACCAATCCAAAGTATAGCTTCTTTTACACTCATTGATTGAGCGTTGGGAATAAAGGTAAATTGCCTGTTAGAGCAGGTGCTGGGTATATATTCTGGGACAGGTTGATTATTTTGATTATCCATTTTTTTAAAATCCATCTATTATCTATAAATTTTTA
This sequence comes from Xenorhabdus littoralis, assembly GCF_033949345.1. Lineage (NCBI taxonomy): Bacteria > Pseudomonadati > Pseudomonadota > Gammaproteobacteria > Enterobacterales > Morganellaceae > Xenorhabdus > Xenorhabdus littoralis. The sequence goes on along the minus strand of NZ_VCDP01000058.1, from coordinate 93,683 downwards.
CTAATTTGTATGGTTTTCAGAATATTTTTCTTTTTTATAAAAAACATTGCGATAAAAAGAATAATAGGTTGCCATACACAGTGGTGTAGTGAACAGAAGACCTAATAATAAAGGGATGGCAGAAATAAAAACTAAAAGGTTAATGAAGAACAAGAATAGTAATATTCCTAATAGATTTTTACATATCGCATTTAGACTAACTGAAATGGCTTTTTTTACATTAAAACCATTAAGTATAATTAATGCAGGAGCAAACCAAGAGTATGCTGTAGATAAAAATAGGGAAATTATGATAGAAAATAGAGATAAAAATGATAATGGTGAATCATCTTCAGCGATCATTGAATTAAAATCGCTATGTAAAAAAGAGAAATAAATGTTTCCAAAAACAACTTCATATAAATCATCGCCATCTATAATTGCAGCAAAAGCATGTCCTATAAATGTTATGCCAAAGACAACTAATCCGACTACGAGTAGTGAACTGAATTTATATTTTAAACCATAAAAAAGTCGCTTTATTTTAACTTTTCCGGTTGTTCTTTGTGTCTCACAAACGGAGATAATGCCTGCAATAAATAAAGGTTCTAGTATATTGGAAAGAATAAAAGACAAATAAGGAATGAATGCAAGAACTAAATTAATGGCACTATAAATAATTCCTAGCAGTATCCACATGCCAATTTTAGGAGATATAAAATCCCATGCATCACCTATCGAACCGATAGCAGAGCTTAATTTAATTTCTTGTCCACTAGGAACGAAAATATCGTGAGTTGAGTTATTGGATGGTTTTTCTAAATCTGGTTTGACATTTTGTGTATCCATTGTTTTTTTAATTCCATTATTAATGAATAATAAAAAAGCGCTAGTTATAGCGCTTTTTGCATTATAGATATCTACTCATAAGTAATTAGCTAATTATGGTAGATTTTTCCTCATTTTCTTCTGGAGCATAAAAAATGCTACGGTAGCTTGTATAATAGGTAATCATATACATAGGCATGGTGATAAATAGACCTAATAATAATGGGATTGCGGAAATAAACATTAAGATACCCATTATTAAGAAAAAGAGAAAACCACCAAATAGGTTTTTCTTTACCGCACTCAGACTCATTGAAACAGCTTCAGCAAATTTTAAATCATTAATGATGATCAGAGCAGGAGCAAACCAGCTAAATGCAAGAGCAACCATCATGAAAACGTATAAAATAAGAACTGAGAATAATAAAGTGGAGAGACTACCTAATAGTAATGCCGGATCTGAATTTTCTGCTGATAAAATGAGTTGAAATAAGCTTGTGCCGCCAATAATCGCAGCAGCAATGAAACCAAGTATATAGATACCAAAGAAAAGCCCGCCAACAGCAACTAATGAACCCAGCTTATTTTTAAATCCATAGAAGAATAACTCGATGTCAAACTCACCGGTTATTCGTTGTTTTTCAGCCGCAGCGATGAAACCGGCAACTATTACTGATCCAAATAGCAAGGTAAAGATACCAAGGAAAGGCAGAAACTGTACAGTTATCAGAATAGCTAAGTAAATTAAGCCCATCAGAACCCATTTCGTTGGTTGTGCTTTAAATATCTCCCAAGCACTACCGATCCATTCTGTAGCAGACCCTGCACCAGCGGCACGTCCACCGGGAATGAATGTATTTTTCTCTTTGCTCAGAGAAACATTGTTTTCCCCGGAATTGAGATTTGTTTCTTGATTATCCATTTTTTTTTCCGATTTATCTTATTGAGTGATGACTTTTGAATTGATTTTCCTCTATTACCATCCCATTAATACATGTCTATAGAGAAAGTGGCAGGATTATCATATAAAAATTATTAAGCAACAAGTATTAATTGTAGTTCTTATCAGTGGATTAATATGCAATATATTATGGATATTACTGAATACCTTGAATGAGTTTCTTATTGTACTAAGCTAATTTTAGCTTAATTTCCTGAGATATATTGATATAAGGAAAATTATTTTATTTCTAGTGTGTGATAGCGTGTTTTTGTGGCTGAAAATATCGTTTTTTGATTTTTCAATTTATCTAAATTTTACATCTGGATAAAGTAATAATTAAGATAATATATCTATATTATTATAGTTTCTCCATGTTATCAAAAGGATGGGATAAAAAGGCTATTTTATAATAAATTAGATGAATGAATTGTTGTTTGATTTTTATATTTAAGATATATCTATATATTATATTGGTTATGGTTTCAGACTAAATGTAATTAATACGCCTTTATGATCAGTTGGCCAAACACCTTTTGGTTGCTTAAATTTATCATGAGAAGTTTCTTCAACTCGTTTGCCTTTAACAATGCTGCCAGAAGGACCAATAATAATTGCATCTTGTACTGTCAAACGTGGATCTGAATGGTAAAAAACAAAATCAATACGATCACGTTCATCTGCTTTCGGTGCCCATGCGAGTTTACTGATATCAACATTTACATTGTTTGCCGGCCAAATAAAACCCGGATACGTAACTGGATCAGGATATTTAGCACGATAGGTATCAATATAATCTGCGTTAGTTAATAATTTAATGCTAGTCCAGGGAACAACAGTACCATTGTGATCGAAAATATTTTTTGTCACTGACAGGAAAGATTAGATCGGATTTAGGACATTAAAAAGCTTTTTTCGAAAAAACTGACTTCAAGTTATTGGAAGCCAGTTTTTATTAAGATTAATTGATTGCTTTATTAAGGTTTTGGTGAGAAGAAATCAGAGAATCAATTTAATAAATCACATGATGCCCATAACTACTCAAGATTTCCTTTACTCTGTCCATTGTCTCTTTTGAAGGAGGATGAACATCTTCTAATTTATATTCTTCACCCATAGCAATCCATTTATGCTTACCCAGTTCGTGGTAGGGTAATAATTCAATTTTTTCAATATTCTTCATGCCCTTGGTAAATTCACCAAGTAAATGAACAGATTGTTCATCATCCGACCAGCCGGGAACGACAACATAACGAATCCAGGTTTTTTGATTTCGTTTTGCTAGATAACGGGCAAATTCGAGTGTTCGATGATTGGAAACCCCGACTAGTTTTTGGTGGATTTCATCATTAATTTGTTTTAAATCCAACATGACAAGATCAGTATCGTCCAGCAGTTCATCGATAACAGGATCATAGCGACGAACGAAGCCATTAGTATCTAAACAGGTATGAATACCTTCTGCATGGCAAGCCCTGAACCAATCCCGGACAAATTCAGCCTGAAGAATAGCTTCTCCACCGGAAGCGGTGACTCCACCTCCTGAAGCATTCATAAAATGACGATAAGTGGTTGCTTCTTTTATTAACTCTTCAACTGTCACAGTTTTTCCGCCGTGGGTATCCCAAGTATCGCGGTTATGGCAATAAAGGCAACGCATCAGGCAACCTTGAAAAAACGCGATAAAGCGGATACCCGGGCCATCAACGGTTCCGCAAGATTCAAAAGAGTGGATACGACCAAGTACGGACATGAAAGGATTTCTCCAAAAACTGACAAGCTAATAAAGGCCCCAAGTATTAAGGAGCCTTTAGTGTATGTCATTTTATTTCATCAGAAAATAATGACATTTTGTGGTAACGCTATTCTGAATATTTACATTGTTTGCGTAAAAGTACGGGTGATAACATCTCGTTGCTGTTCTTTAGTCAAAGAGTTAAACCGCACAGCATAACCAGATACACGGATAGTCAACTGAGGATATTTTTCAGGATTTTCCATGGCCTCCATCAGCATTTCGCGATTCATCACGTTGACGTTCAAATGCTGACCACCTTCGATATCTGCTTCATGATGGAAATAACCATCCATTAGACCTGCCAGATTAGCTTTACGCACGTCATCATCTTTACCCAGTGCATTAGGCACGATGGAGAAAGTGTATGAAATACCATCTTTGGCGTAGGCAAATGGCAGTTTAGCAACAGAAGTCAGTGAGGCAACCGCACCTTTCTGGTCACGCCCGTGCATTGGGTTAGCTCCCGGTCCAAATGGTGCGCCAGCACGACGTCCATCAGGTGTATTACCGGTTTTCTTACCGTAAACCACATTTGAGGTGATGGTCAGTACAGACTGAGTTGGAGTCGCATTACGGTATGTTTGCAGCTTCTGGATTTTCTTCATAAAGCGTTCAACCAGATCACAAGCGATATCATCGACCCGTGGATCGTTGTTACCGAATTGTGGGTATTCACCTTCAATGTTGAAGTCAATTGCCAGACCATCTTCATCGCGAACCGGAGAAACTTTCGCATATTTAATTGCAGACAGTGAGTCAGCCGCTACGGACAATCCGGCAATACCACATGCCATGGTTCGCAATACATCACGGTCATGCAGTGCCATCAAGGAAGCTTCATAGCTGTATTTGTCGTGCATATAGTGGATGATATTCAGGGCAGTGACATACTGTTTTGCCAGCCAATCCATGAAGTGATCCATGCGCGCTATAACTTTGTCGTAATCCAGTACGGCGTCTTTCATTGGCTCTTCTTTTGGGCCAACCTGTATTTTCATTTTTTCATCCACACCGCCATTGATGGCATATAGCATGGTTTTTGCGAGGTTTGCCCGAGCACCGAAGAACTGCATTTGTTTACCGACAATCATTGGGCTGACGCAGCACGCAATAGCATAGTCATCGCTATTGAAGTCAGGACGCATCAGATCATCGTTTTCATATTGCAGAGATGACGTATCGATAGACACTTTTGCGGCGAATTTTTTGAAGGTAATCGGCAGTTTTTCAGACCATAGAATGGTCATATTAGGCTCTGGAGATGGTCCCATGGTGTAAAGTGTGTTCAGGAAACGGAAGCTATTTTTGGTTACAAGAGTGCGGCCATCCAAGCCCATACCTGCCAGTGATTCAGTTGCCCAAATTGGATCGCCAGAGAACAGCTCATCGTATTCTGGAGTACGCAGGAAACGTACCATGCGCAGTTTCATGACCAGATGGTCGATCAGTTCTTGAGCTTGTTGTTCAGTCAGTTTACCTGCTTGAATATCACGTTCGATGTAGATATCCAGGAAGCTGGAAACACGACCGAAGGACATTGCTGCACCATTTTGAGATTTAACGGCTGCCAGATAGGCGAAGTAAGTCCATTGTACCGCTTCTTTGGCATTGGTGGCCGGGTTGGAAATATCATAGCCGTATTTAGCCGCCATCTCTTTGATTTGACCAAGAGCGTGATGTTGGTCAGCAATTTCTTCACGCAGGCGAATGGTTGCTTCCAGATCTTCGCCGTTTTCCAGTTTTTCCTGTAATGAAGTGAATTGAGCATATTTTTCATCACGCAGGAAGTCGATACCATACAATGCAACACGGCGATAATCACCGATGATGCGGCCACGACCATAAGCGTCAGGCAGGCCAGTTAGGACACCGGATTTACGGCATTTCAGGATATCAGGCGTATAAACATCGAATACCCCCTGATTATGGGTTTTGCGATATTCAGTAAAAATTTGTTTCAGTTTTGGGTCCAGATCGCGGTTGTAGGCTTTACAAGAGCTTTCAACCATTTTAATGCCACCAAATGGAATAATGGCACGTTTTAATGGCGCTTCGGTTTGCAGACCAACGATTTGTTCCAGATTTTTTATAATATAACCAGCATCATGAGAGGTAATTGTAGACGCTACGTCAGTATCAAAATCTACTGGCGCATGAGTACGGTTTTCGATTTTGATACCTTCCATGACTTTTTCCCACAAAATATCTGTCTCTTTTGTGGCGCCTGCAAGGAATGATTCATCGCCTTCATACGGAGTATAGTTTTCCTGGATAAAGTCACGAACGTTGACTTCATGTTTCCAGCTACCCTCGTTAAAGCCTTGCCATGCTACAGAAAATTTTTCATTTAACTCGGACATGATACTTCTACCTTTTAATAGTGGAACTTTTAAGAAATCTGGCATGGTGGCTAGTTAACTCGTTCTGCCACCACGTAAATACATAAACCAATACGTCAACCCAACTAATACCGCACCACCAATAATGTTACCTATCGTCACGGGGATCAGGTTATCGGTAATAAAGTTTGAAACGGTGAGTTGAGGAAACTGTTCGGGGGTCGCTCCTACTTGTGCCCAGAATGTCTCTGGCGCGAAGTTTTTGATGATGATCCCGAACGGAATTAAAAACAGGTTAGCAATACTGTGTTCAAAGCTACTGGCGACAAACATACCAATTGGCAGTATCAACGCGAATAATTTATCGATCAGACTGCGTCCCGCATAGCTCATCCAAACGGCCAGACAGACCATCAAGTTGGCTAAAATACCTAAACATACTGCTTCAATAAAGGTATGGTGCATTTTATGATCCGCAGTCTGTAATACATTCAGCCCCCAAGCTCCATTGGCAACGGTATATTGGCCGGAGTACCAGATTAAAGCCACGAAAAACAGTGCGCCAATCAGATTACCGATATAAACGTTAAGCCAGTTTGTCAGCATCTGTGACCAAGTAATACGCCCTGTCGCTTTTGAAATGATTGTCAATACGGTGGATGTGAAAAGATCGACACCGCATATAACTACCAGCATCAAACCAAGAGAAAAACAGATCCCACCCGTTAATTTTGCCAGTCCATAAGGTATGGAAGATGTTCCTGTCGTTGCTGTAATGTAAAAAACAAAAGCAATGGAGATAAACATACCTGCCATGATTGCCGATAAATAAGTCACTGCGGGATGTTTATTGACTTTATATACACCACTATCATCAGCGATTTGTGCCATTACAGCAGGTGAAAATAAATTAAAAGGGTTGTCAGTTTTCATCCTAACACTCTCTTTATCCTTAATTAATTATAGCACGCAATGATAGTAACAAATGGACATTGGCCTGAATTTGATATAGATCATGTTAGACTAAAAATCCGATGGATTATGGCAGTCTAAATGCCAGAATTTTATTTTAATGAATTGATTTATAATGAAAAAATATTTTTTAAAATTTATAAAAATATTTTATATAAGGACTTTTGGAAGGTTAAGGCATAAAAGTAAAATAACAGGCTAAATTGTCATTTATTTGTTGTTTTAAAATAAATTATATTTAACCTGAATTTTACTTTTTATCATCAATAAACTTTAACGTAACGGTTTATTTATTTGCCCAAAAACCCCGTTTGGCTTTTTGCAGTTTTTCATAGGCACTCAATAATGCCTGATGTGCTGGTAATGCTTTTAACTCTGAATCGATAGACCACAGACCGTGGAAACAGTTTTCTCCGGCAATGGCGGCTGAGGCTGCATCGATAGTATCTTGGCCGTACATTTTAACAAATGCTTGATAATACTGTTCTGGTTTGCGGTCTTCTTCTTGGGTCAACAACAGCAATGTTTGCAGGCAACGGTAATAATTAGCTCGTTCACCAGTGAATACAGAGGAATTGAAGTCCTGTGTCCATTCAACCCAAATCAGCGCTTGCTCCAGATCGTTACCCGCCAGTGCCAACATGGATTTTAATTCACCGATACGCAGATTGCTCCAGCCGTTGTCCTTACCTACAGCAATTCCCAATAATTCACGAACACGAGTGAAATCATCCAGCCCTTCATCATCCAATTGCACGAGGAAAGCAAGATACTCTTCTGGCTGCCATTGACTTTCTGGCAATGCCAGAATTGTGTCTCGCAGATGAGTTCCCATGGTGTTATTGGCGATGTGCAGATCTTCAACCGGATAAATATCAGACATTCCCGGAACCAGAATACGGCAGGCGTAAACGCCAAGATGCTCGTAATCAGTAATGTAAACTTCAGCATCCAGTGTATTGAAGATACCCATCAGGGTAGAGAATTCTTCCTCTGTCGTTCCGCTGAAATTCCAGTCAGCAAACTCATGGTCGGCATCTTGTTTGAACAGATCCCAACTGATTGCACCGCTTGAATCAATAAAGTGAGTTTCCAGATTAGTATGCTCAGAAACTTCTTCATCATCGAAACTTGGTGGAGTAAAGACGTCCAAATCTTTCAGACTACGGCCTTGCAGTAATTCGGTAACGGTACGCTCCAGAGCGACACCAAAATCCGGATGGGCACCAAAAGAGGCGAAGCAAGTTCCATTGTCAGGGTTGAACAATACGACACAAATAACGGGGAACTGGCCACCGAGTGAGGCATCGTAGCAGTAAAGCGGGAAGCCTTCTTCTTGTAATTTATTTACTGACTCAACCACGCCAGGATAGCGATTCATAACGTCTTGTGGAATTTCAGGCAAGCTGATGCATTCTGCAATAATACGGTTTTTCACATAGCGTTCGAATACTTCAGATAATCCCTGAACACGTGCTTCGTTCATGGTATTACCGGCTGACATGCCGTTTGAAACATACAAGTTTCCGATAATATTCATCGGAATATAAACAGTTTGGTTATCTGACTGGCGAGAAAACGGTAATGCGCAGATCCCTCGCTCTTCATTACCCGATTGCAGATCAATCAATTGGCTGGCACAGAGTGCATTATCTGGATCGTAAAAACGATGCAGATGTTCATCTAAAATACCTTCTGGCAGGGAATCATCCTCTGGTAAAGGAAACCATTTTTCATTTGGATAATGAACAAAATCACCATTGGCAATGGTATCGCCGAGGTAAAAATCAGCGAAGAAATAGTTTGTCGATAGACGCTCAAAATATTCTCCCAAGGCAGAAGCCAATGCTGCTTTCTTGCTGGCTCCCTTGCCGTTGGTAAAACACAGCGGACAGTCGCGATCGCGGATATGTACTGACCAAACATTCGGAACAGGGTTCAACCATGAGGCTTCTTCGATATTAAAGCCAAGAGATTCTAGTTTGTGCTGGAAACGATTAATGGAGTCTTCCAATGCGGCATCTTTGCCTGGGATATAGGTCTGCGTCATCGCTGTTCACTTCAATTTGTGTTAAAGGCCACATATCATACGGCGTTTTTTTTGTCTGCTCTATCAATTCCCAAAAATTATTGTTAATTAGAGTTTCTTTATTCCTGCTTTACATAATAAAATAGCTTTTTTTACAAGAGGTTGAATAATGAAAAAGACTAAAATAACAGCAATCGCCGGTTTTCTGGCTTTAGTTAGTGGTTCTGCATTTGCTTTACCAAATATTACTGTTTTAGCGACAGGGGGAACAATTGCCGGCGGTGGCGAATCTGCTACTCAATCCAGCTATACTGCGGGAAAAGTAGGTATTGATGCGCTGCTGAATGCTGTACCTGCTATCAAAAACATTGCTGACCTGAAAGGTGAACAGGTTGTCAGCATAGGTTCTCAGGACATGAACGATCAGGTTTGGCTGACTCTGGCAAAAAAAGTCAATGCAGACTGTGACAAAACTGATGGTTTTGTTATCACTCATGGCACTGATACTATGGAAGAAACCGCTTACTTCCTCGATCTGACGACTCAATGCCAGAAGCCTATCGTTATGGTTGGTGCAATGCGCCCATCTACTGCGCTGGGTGCTGATGGTCCATTGAACCTGTACAATGCCGTTGTTGTTGCTTCTGATAAAAACTCTGCAAACCGTGGTGTTCTGCTTGCTATGAATGATTCTGTTATTCATGGTCGCGATATCGGTAAACTGAGCACAACTGAAGTTCAGGCATTCCAGGCTGTAAACGCGGGTGCACAGGGTTTTGTTCACAACGGTAAAGTTAAGTATTACTCTTCTGCGGTAGTCAAAGCTAACAGAACTACTTTTGATGTTAGCAAATTAGACAAACTGCCAAAAGTTGGTATCGTTTATAACTACTCCAACGCATCTGACCTGCCAGTAAAAGCCTTTGCTGAAAATGGTTATCAGGGCATTGTCAGTGCAGGTGTTGGTAACGGTAACATCTATACGTCTATTCTTGACTCTCTGGCTAAAGCCGCTAAAGAAGGTGTTACTGTTGTCCGCTCCAGCCGTATTCCTTTTGGCTACACTACCCAGAATGCTGAAGTTAACGACAGCAAATATGGCTTTGTTGCATCAGAGCGTCTGAATCCACAGAAAGCCCGTGTTCTTCTGCAACTGGCTCTGACTCAGACTAATGATGTAGAAAAAATTCAGGAAATGTTCAGCAAGTACTAATTTTTGATATTAAGTACTTATTCCTGATATAGAACAACAGAAAGATGCGTTTAATGCATCTTTCTGTTTTTTTTAGTTAAAAAACGATACCTTATGACAGGGAATCGTTTTGTTTCCAATAGGAGATATAAAGTTCCAGTAGGTGATTGTTCATAGGGGAATAGAACTCATGCTTTCCTTTTAATGCCGATTCTGTATTTTTTGTATCATATACAGGCATATTTCCATACAATTCCCATCGGGTGAGTTGTTCATAAACCTTTTCGGATAACATAGGTAATAATGGCATTAATGGATTATCTTCCAGAGTCGGATCTGCTTCCAACTTCTCCAGCCATTCGGAATAATGCAATCCTTTAAGCGGATAACCACATTGATTAAGTAATTCAAAAAATGAGTTCATATCGATGGATTGTTGATTATCAGGCGTCACCAGATGATATGCTTTTCCTAATCCACTATTATCCTGAGAAATATTAAGCAAGGCTTGACTGATATAATTAACCGGAACAAATTCTTCCCGTTGATTATTTAATAATGGATAAGCATCTATCTTTATACAACCTTGTACCAATCGGGCAATAAAGTCCTTCGGATTACTGGCTCCTGTCAAACTGTCTCCCATAATAAAACCGGGACGATATACCGCAAGCGGAATACCTCTGTCTCTGGCTTGCCATATTATCCGTTCAGTAACCCATTGGCTTTGTGAATATCCTGAATCATATTTTAGCCCATTCAAATAAGGCATGATATCGTCGTCTTCATAAATTTTGGTGACAGATGAAAATAATTTAGCAGGGCCAAAAACAGCAGCTGTAGATACATAGTGCAAAGGTTTTACTTTCTTGCTAACTGCGAAATGCAGCATATTCAGTGTTCCTGAAATGTTTCCAGAATAATGTGCTGAGTATGGCTGAATATAATTTACATGTGCCGCCAAATGAAAAATAACATCACACTCAACAGAAAGCTGTTCATAAAGTTGTTGGTTCAGAGCCAACAGAGGTTTTGAGAGATCACTGGCAATAACGTGTAATCGAGAAAGGAATTCCTCTTTCCATAGACCATATTGATTCAGATTATATTTCACTCGCACTAACGCTGAATCATTATTGTGAGCACGTACCAGACAAACAACCTGATTAATTTCGGTTTTTGCTAAAAGATCACGTAAAAAGAAAGCACCTAGAAATCCAGTAGCACCGGTTAAGAGTACTCTCCCTGTTTTTGGTGTCAACCATGGCTGGAGTGGTTGGGACAGTGGCTGAATATCTGAAGGAAGTAAACTGTCCTTAAGCATAATTGCAAGTAAATCCGAGGATTCTTGTTTATTTTGTTGAAGGTTTTTTACTAATTTTCGTGGTGTGGGGGCATCATATAAAATCTGAACTGGCAAGTGACACTGCATCTTGCGCGCGATTTCAATAATAAGTCTGGAAGCCTGTAATGAACTCCCTCCTAGCTGGAAGAAATCACTGTCTAGCGTAATATCATACCTGTCTAAGGTTTTCTGCCAAATATTTAAAACAACGGACTCTTCTTTACTCATTTTTGTATCGGATTGAGATAACCTTTGTTGTTCCTGATACTTTGAGTATTCTGTCAGTAAGCGTAATCTATCAATTTTACCGTTATTGGTAAGAGGGATATGCTCGACAACAGTGAGCCGAGGCACCATATAATCAGGCAGAGAGAGATTAATCCATTGGAGTAGCGCTTGTTTCGAAAAGGTCTTTGGATCTTTAGGAACGATAAACCCAACGAGATAAGGTTCTATATTCTCTTTTTTTACCACAGATACAGCGGTTGATTTCAATAGTTGGCTTTTTAGCAGTTGAGCTTCAATTTCTTCAAGTTCGATACGATGACCCCGTATTTTTATCTGATTATCGACTCTCCCCGCATACATAAAAATGCCATCAGGGCGCTGCCAGCCTAAATCACCTGTTCTGTATACTCTTTTAAATTCATTATTCTTTTTAATATCAACCATCATAAAACGCTGAGAATTAATTTCCGGGCGATTCCAATAACCACGAGCTAATCCCTCTCCGCCAAGGCATATTTCGCCTATTTTACCCGGGGCAACAAGCTGTTGCTGATCATCCAAAATATAGATCTCAGTTTTATCAATGGGTTTCCCAATTGGCACATTATCTTCTTCTGTCAATTGATCCAGCATGATCTCATAGATTAGAGCAACGGAGGTACTTTCAGTCGGCCCATAACCATTCATTAAATGTTGTGGAGGAGATGATTGTAAAACTTTACGCAAGGTATAAGGATTTAAGGCCTCTCCTCCGACAATAAGATAACGTAGGCCACGGAATGCCTGAGGACAACTATTAGCAACTAAATTGAATAAAGCGGCTGTAATTATCATCAAACTCACCGAGAATTGTTCTAATGTTGCTTTAAAAAGATAGGGTTCAACAACTATCTTTCTCGGAATAATGACTATTGAGGCTCCATTTAATAATGCTCCCCATATTTCAAATAAAGAAATATCAAATGTAGTATTAGCAATACAGGCGATTCTATCAGTATTTCTCAAGTCTACATAAGTTGGGTTGACTACGAGGCGAATAATGCTTTTGGCTTCAATTTCAACCGCCTTAGGTATTCCTGTTGTACCTGACGTGAAAAAAATATGAGTCCGATGATTTTTTCCACGATGAACATTAGAGAGATAAACAAACTCTGAAGTTTCCGGCACATCTTGATCCATAATGACAAAGTTTGTCGATAAGGCGCGCTCTTTAGATTGAATATCGGTTAATGTCAGATTTATTTGTAAATCTTGCAGCATAAAACATAACCGCTGATCAGGCATAGTAGGATCAAGGGGAACGCAGCTTCCGCCTGCGAGTAAAATAGCAACTTGGGCAATGATATGCTCAATTCCGGGCTCCAATAAGATTGCTACAGGCGTTTCATGCTGTACGCCCATTTTATATAAATGTACTGCCAGTGATTGTGCTTTCTTAGTTAACTCCCGATAATTTATTGTACGTTCTGTGGTAGTTATTGCCGGATGTTCAGGATATTCCGTGGCCTTCTGTATAAAAATATCAATTAAACTAAAGTTGGTAGATTCTTTTGGTTTTTCCTCTACGAGTTGGGAGTCAGAGACAACTTCTATGTGCTTTTCAATCATTCCTATATCCTTATTATATCAATAATATATTGATGTAACCAATAATGTGACTTATGGACGGTTTTATTTTTTATATTTTCTTTTAGATATAAAATTTATCAGTGAAGTTGAATTTAATTATCCCATGTATATGGAAGTCAGTATCCCTTTTATTAACTTCTGCCGTTTATATTAATTAATACCCTATTGAGGTGCTTTATATATGAGACTTTTATTGACGGATATTTATACGGCGTGGATTGTTTTTTAAATATATCTTTAATCTTCTCTATAATTTCAACCAATATCATCATGATTTTCTTATTGATCTTTTAATATACAGATTTTCAATAACACGACCTATCAGTAAGTTATACAGTTGATTACAACAATCTTTTAATAACCATTGCAGCGGCAGGGCTGGAGTGATAAAACCAATGTATCCGGTTTTATTGTATCCATTGATAGGGTGAAATTAATGAATCAGGTATATAATTTCAGCGCTGGCCCAGCCATGTTGCCAGCAGAAGTATTACGTCGTGCAGAACAAGAGCTTTGCAATTGGCATAGTTTGGGGACATCTGTGATGGAAATCAGCCACCGTAGCAAAGAATTTATGGCGGTTGCGGCTGAAGCAGAAAAAGATCTACGAGATTTATTAGCAATACCTGAAAATTACAAGGTGCTGTTTTGTCACGGCGGTGCCCGGGGTCAATTCTCAGCGTTGCCACAGAATCTATTAGGTGACAAATCGACAGCAGATTATATCGTTAGTGGTTATTGGTCTGAATGTGCTGCGAAAGAAGCAGAAAAATATTGCACACCAAATGTCATTGATATCAGGACAATAACGGATGGTGTAACGAGTGTAAAACCGATGAGCGAATGGGCCTTGAGCAGCGATGCCGCCTATGTCCATTATTGCCCTAATGAAACCATTGAAGGTACTGCAATTTTTGAAGAACCTGATTTTGGTGAAGATAAAATTGTGGTTGCTGATTACTCTTCAACGATCCTTTCTGCACCTATCGATGTGAGCCGCTATGGTGTCATTTATGCCGGAGCGCAAAAAAACATCGGGCCTGCGGGAATCACAGTCGTCATTATTCGCGAAGACCTGCTGGGCAAAGCACACGTGCATACTCCATCCATTCTGGATTATACCGTGCAGGTTAAAGCTGATTCTATGTATAACACGCCGCCGACATTTGCATGGTATCTGTCTGGTATGGTGTTCAAGTGGCTGAAAGAGCAGGGCGGATTACAAGAAATCAGCAAACGTAATCTTGCGAAAGCAGAACATCTCTATCGTGCGATTGATAACAGCAAACTGTATATCAATCGCGTTGCTCCTCAAAACCGTTCGATCATGAACGTCCCATTCCAACTGACTAATCCGGCGCTGGATGGTAAATTTTTGGAAGAGGCCTATGCACACGGACTGCATGCGTTGAAAGGGCATAAAGTCGCAGGTGGTGCCCGTGCTTCCATTTATAACGCCATGTCTTATGAAGGTGTTAAAGCATTGGTTGAGTTTATGGCTGATTTTGAACGTCGCAACGCATAACGCATAATGTTGTCATCATCGGGAGGGAGACCCCCTCCTGATAATTTATTGTTTTATTTTAAACATTCAAATTAAAAATATCATGTATTAGAAACTGGAGATCCCTCTCTTTATGCAATCCCTGACATTACAACCTATTTCCTGTATTGCTGGAACGATTAACCTGCCTGGTTCTAAGAGTGTTTCCAATCGTGCCCTGCTGCTCGCTGCTTTTGCCAAAGGAACCACTCGTTTAACTAATTTGTTGGACAGTGACGATATTCGTTACATGCTGAATGCCCTGACGGCGTTGGATGTTCCTTATCGCTTATCTGCTGATCGTACTATCTGTGAAGTTGATGGCAGGGGCGGACATATTACAGGCAAAGGAAGGCTTGAGTTGTTTCTGGGGAATGCAGGTACAGCAATGCGACCGTTGGCTGCGGCACTGTGTTTAGGTCATTCAGGAAGCAACGATATAGTACTGACCGGGGAACCCAGAATGAAAGAGCGCCCGATTGGTCACTTGGTGGATGCACTGCGTCAAGGAGGCGCGGAAGTTGATTATCTTGAGCAGGAAAACTATCCGCCATTGCATATCAAGGGGGGATTTACGGGTGGAAAAGTCACCGTTGATGGTAGTGTTTCCAGTCAGTTCCTGACAGCCTTGCTGATGGCTGCACCGTTGGCAGAGAACGACACAGAAATCCATATTCAGGGTGATTTGGTTTCTAAACCCTATATTGATATTACGCTAGCGCTGATGAACAGTTTTGGTGTAACGGTAAATAACGAACAATATCAGGCTTTCTATATTAAAGGGCAGCAGCAATATTTGTCTCCGGGGCAATATTTGGTGGAAGGTGATGCTTCATCGGCATCTTATTTTCTGGCGGCAGCAGCTATTAAAGGCGGAACGGTTCGTGTCACGGGAATTGGCAGAAACAGCCTGCAAGGGGATACAAAATTTGCCAATGTATTGGAGCAGATGGGAGCGACGATTCGTTGGGGCGACGATTTTGTTGAATGCGAACGCGGTACATTGAAAGGTGTTGATATGGACTTGAATGCCATTCCTGATGCGGCAATGACCATTGCGACAACCGCGCTGTTTGCACAGGGAGAAACAGTTATCCGCAATATTTATAACTGGCGGGTAAAGGAAACGGATCGGCTCCATGCAATGGCAACAGAATTACGGAAAGTAGGGGCTGAAGTGGAAGAAGGGCACGATTACATTCGTGTGACTCCGCCAGAAAAACTCAATCATGCTGAAATTGAAACCTATAATGATCACCGGATCGCGATGTGTTTCTCGTTGGTGGCGTTGTCGGATACTCCCGTCACCATTCTTGAACCTGGCTGCACAGCAAAAACATTCCCAGATTATTTCAATCAGCTTGAAAAGCTCAGTCAATATACAAAATAGATAGGAATACTGTTTCACTCATCTG
Source organism: Xenorhabdus littoralis (assembly GCF_033949345.1). Classification (NCBI taxonomy): domain Bacteria; kingdom Pseudomonadati; phylum Pseudomonadota; class Gammaproteobacteria; order Enterobacterales; family Morganellaceae; genus Xenorhabdus; species Xenorhabdus littoralis. The sequence continues at coordinate 77,446 of NZ_VCDP01000058.1, read as the reverse complement.
CTGAGAAGGTATAATAAGACAGATTTTATTGCTCGTTAATTGAGCTGTTTTTTTGTGCATTCAACAAATAACCTGTCTGTTATACGAATGTCATGCAAAAGGAGGAGAATGATGGCGGTGATAGCCCCAGTAATAACCGTAGATGGGCCAAGTGGTGCTGGCAAGGGAACGTTATGTCAGGCATTGGCTGAAGCGTTAAATTGGCAACTACTTGATTCAGGTGCTATTTATCGTGTGTTGGCACTGGCTGCCATTCACCATCAGGTGGATATCCAGTCTGAAGACGCTCTGGTTCCTCTGGCTGCAAATCTGGATGTTCGTTTCGTGCCAGCAAACGGTAAACTCCGAGTTATTCTGGAAGGTGAAGATGTCAGCAATGAAATTCGCACTGAAACTGTTGGAAACACGGCTTCACAGGCAGCGACATTCCCTCGGGTTCGCGAAGCGCTTTTACGTCGGCAGCGGGCTTTCCGTATCTCTCCGGGGCTGATTGCGGATGGTCGTGATATGGGAACTGTCGTATTTCCTGACGCACCGGTGAAAATATTTCTTGATGCAAGTGCCGAAGAACGCGCCCGTAGACGCATGTTACAGTTGCAGGAGAAAGGTTTTAGTGTTAACTTTGAACGCCTTTTGTCCGAAATACAGGAACGCGACTTCCGTGACCGCAATCGGGCAGCTGCGCCATTAGTGCCTGCACAAGATGCATTGATCCTCGATTCGACCAACATGTCTATCGAAGAAGTGATTAATAAAGCACTGACTTATGCGAAAAACGCGCTGGAAATACCAGCATAATTGTTAATTTTCGTAAATACGCTATTGCACTATTGCAGTAGCATATGAAGAAGATGTATATAGAATTCTGGTGTGTGTGTAGTGAAATATGCTGGCACACCTAAACCTTGTAACAGGGAATGTTGCGAGGTATGTAAAACAACCCCATTCGGCCGGATGCTAAATGGACGTTAATTAAAAACCTTGAAGATCATTAACATGACAGAATCTTTTGCTCAACTCTTTGAAGAATCCCTACAGGTTATCGAAACTCGCCCAGGTGCAATTGTACGTGGTGTTGTAGTTGCTATCGATAAAGACGTTGTATTGGTTGACGCCGGTCTGAAATCAGAATCTGCAATTCCTGTAGAACAATTCAAAAATGCTCAAGGCGAGCTGGAAATCCAAGTTGGCGATGAAGTCGACGTAGCTCTGGATGCGGTAGAAGATGGTTTCGGTGAAACTATCCTGTCCCGTGAGAAAGCGAAACGTCACGAAGCATGGCTGATGCTGGAAAAAGCATACGAAGAAGCTGAAACTGTCACTGGTGTTATCAATGGCAAAGTAAAAGGCGGCTTCACTGTAGAACTGAACGGTATCCGTGCGTTCCTGCCAGGTTCACTGGTTGACGTTCGTCCAGTTCGTGACACTGCTCACCTTGAAGGCAAAGAGCTTGAGTTCAAAGTCATCAAGCTGGATCAGAAACGCAACAACGTAGTTGTTTCCCGTCGTGCTGTTATCGAATCTGAAAACAGTGCAGAGCGTGATCAGCTGCTGGAAAACTTGCAAGAAGGCATGGAAGTTAAAGGTATCGTTAAGAACCTGACTGACTACGGTGCATTCGTTGATCTGGGCGGCGTTGATGGCCTGCTGCACATTACTGATATGGCTTGGAAACGTGTTAAACACCCAAGCGAAATCGTCAATGTGGGCGATGAAATTACAGTTAAAGTACTGAAATTCGACCGTGAGCGTACTCGCGTATCTCTGGGTCTGAAACAACTGGGTGAAGATCCATGGGTAGCAATCGCTAAGCGTTATCCAGAAAGTACTAAACTGACTGGTCGCGTAACTAACCTGACTGACTACGGCTGCTTCGTTGAAATCGAAGAAGGCGTTGAAGGTCTGGTACACGTTTCAGAAATGGACTGGACTAACAAAAACATCCACCCATCCAAAGTTGTTAACGTTGGTGATGTTGTGGAAGTTATGGTTCTGGATATTGATGAAGAACGTCGTCGTATCTCCCTGGGTCTGAAGCAGTGTAAATCTAACCCTTGGCAGCAATTCGCTGAAACTCACAACAAAAACGACCGTGTTGAAGGTAAGATCAAGTCTATCACTGACTTCGGTATCTTCATCGGTCTGGACGGCGGCATCGACGGTCTGGTTCACCTGTCTGACATCTCCTGGAACGTTGCAGGCGAAGAAGCAGTTCGTGAATACAAAAAAGGCGACGAAATTGCTGCTGTAGTTCTGCAAGTTGATGCAGAGCGTGAGCGTATCTCTCTGGGCATCAAACAACTGGCAGAAGATCCATTCAACAATTACCTGTCTGTAAACAAGAAAGGTGTAATTGTTACTGGTAAAGTAACTGCAGTTGATACAAAAGGTGCTACAGTTGAATTAGCTGACGGCGTTGAAGGTTACCTGCGTGCATCAGAAGCTTCTCGTGACCGCGTTGAAGATGCAACTCAAGTTCTGAACGTTGGCGATGAAGTTGAAGCTAAATATGTTGGTGTTGATCGCAAAAACCGCGTAATCAACCTGTCTGTTCGCGCGAAAGACGAAGCTGATGAAAAAGACGCTATCGCTTCTGTGAACAAACAAGAAGATACAAACTTCGCGAACAACGCAATGGCTGAAGCTTTCAAAGCAGCTAAAGGCGAATAATCTAAGTCAATAACGGCGGGTAATATTTTTGGCAACAATGATATTACCCGAATACGGTAGTTTAGGGAGGTACCATGACCAAGTCTGAATTAATCGAAAGACTTGCTGAGCAACAATCTCATATGCCAGCTAAAGCCGTTGAAGATGCAGTGAAAGAAATGCTTGATCATATGGCAGAAACATTAGCCGCAGGTGAACGTATTGAAGTTCGCGGATTCGGCAGTTTTTCTCTTCACTACCGAGCTCCTCGTGTGGGTCGTAACCCAAAAACGGGTGATAAAGTGGAATTGGACGGTAAATACGTTCCTCACTTTAAACCCGGTAAAGAGTTACGTGACCGCGTGAATATCTATGGCGATAGCTAAGATATAAGTTATTACTTAATTAAAGTAACGGCACCTTAAGGTGCCGTTTTTTGTGATACTGAACGCACTATCTTGTAAGTGATTTTTTTCTGAAAATTAATTTGCGAAGTGATTCCACAATGGCATTTATCTGACTGGTAGCAATGCTTATTCTGGAATAGTCTCGTCTGCGTAGAATAGAATATCAACGCAGAGACATGAATGGATGCAGCCTATAATTTTTTTCCCCTTTACCTACTTATTCACTATTTGGCGAAAACCTCCACCGATTATTAGCCTGAACTTAGCTGCGTTATCTATGGTGTTTGGGATACTTCCTTTATTATTCCTCGCTGAACTCCCTCAAAAAAAGCTCATTTATTGTCTGATTTTTCTCGCATACGGCTTACTTTTATTCCCTTATAAAGTAATCAGAATAATATCATTAGGATTATGGGCATTTATTCTCGGGTGCGGGCATAGTCACCAAATATTGGCCCAAATAAATTATTTCAGTGAAACCCCTCGCTCTGCAACAATCATGATTGACAGCGTATCATTAGGAGATAATACGCAAGAGGATCAGAAAAAAATACGTTATCGTATTCGATTAGTTGAAAGTGATGGGAAATATATTTTTCCTGCTTTATATGCGTCTGTGTCCTGGAATTCTAAACAAGTGCTGTGTGCAGGCCAGAAGTGGCTGGTAACAATGAAGCTCAGACCTATTCACGCTCAATTAAATCATGGTAGTTATGATAATCAGCGTTATTCACTTTCTATTCGTCAGCCTTTGCATGGAAAAATCATTAAGGCTAAGTTACTCAATGAAAGTTGTAGTCTCCGGCAAGAACTTATTAATAAACTGGCACCAGAAATAGAATCATTAAAACATTCAGGAATTGCGTTGGCACTTTCATTCGGTGAAAGGGCGTGGTTGGATAAACCCACTCGACAGCTATTACAGCAAACAGGGATTGCACATTTGATGGCAATTTCAGGGCTGCATATCGCAATGGCCAGTTTATTTGGCTGGAGTCTTGCAAGAGCGGCACAATTTTTCTTTCCTGTAAGATGGGTTGGATTTCGTTTCCCATTAATCATGGGCTGGTTAATTGCAATGCTGTATGGATGGTTGTCTGGGTGGGGAATTCCTGCTGTTCGGGCAATATTGGGGTTAACTCTGTGGATTTATCTGAGGTGTAAAAGCAGACTTTGCTTTTCATGGCAGTGGGCTTTATGGAGCGCTGCACTTATTTTATTTTTTGATCCCTTAGCAATACTTTCTGACAGCTTCTGGCTTTCATTTACTGCGGTGATGGCTCTGTTATTTTGGTTTCACTGGATGCCGTTGCCAGAAAAAATTCGGCATGGCTGGCAATGGGTTTGGCTGCGTGGATTGCATATGCAGTTGGGCATGATGTTAATGTTGTTGCCATTGCAGCTTTTGTTATTTCATGGAGTTAATATTGCATCATTGGTTGCTAATCTATGGGCAGTTCCAATCGTTTCTTTTGTCTCAGTGCCGTTAGTGATGTTGGGATTAGTCTGTATTTTCCTCCCCGTCGTCCAACCATTTTTATGGCAACTTGTGGATTACAGCATTTCTTTTGCCTTAGCTCCTTTATCTGTTTTAACACATTCATGGTTTGAAACAGGGCATTATCCTGTTGTTATTACGCTCTTGGGTTGGTTTTTAATTGTGATTTGGCGTCTGAGCTGGTGGAAATCCTATACATGGCTGTTAGTTATCTCAATTGGAATCACCGCTTGTTATTCAATACCTAACAATGAATATCAATGGCGTTTTTCAATGTTGGATGTAGGTCATGGATTAGCCGTAGTGATCGATAAAGGCGGAAAAGCGATCATTTTCGATACAGGGAGTCGTTGGGAAACGGGCAGCATGGCAGAAAAAGTTATTGTGCCTTATCTACGCTGGCATCATTTAACACCAGAACAGATCATTCTTAGCCATGATCATTCAGACCATACAGGAGGAGTGGAATATCTAAATGAACAATATCCTGACATCCGAATCAGAAGTCCTTTGGCTAATCAAACTCACTTATCTTGTGTTCGTGGTGAACAATGGACATGGCAGGAGTTGAATTTTAAAGTTATTTGGCCACCAGAGAAATCAGTGATTGCCGGCAATAATCAATCTTGTGTGCTCCGTATTGATGATGGTAAATACAGCCTATTATTAACAGGGGATTTAGAGAAACAGGGCGAATATCGTTTACTGGAACTGGAACTGGAACTGGAACTGGAACTGGAAAAGGAACATCTGAATGCAACAATATTGCAAGTTCCTCATCATGGGAGTAATACTTCTTCTACAACGGGATTTATATACAGGGTCATGCCTAAATATGCCTTAGCCTCAGTAGCGCGTTATAGCCCGTGGAGGCTGCCCTCAGTGAAAGTGAAGCAGCGTTATAAAAATGCAGGAATTCAATGGAATAGCACCGCTGTTTCTGGTCAGATAACAGGCTATTTCTATCAAGATCACATTAAATTAGAAGGATATCGCCAACAAATCGTATCACGGTGGTATCATCAGTGGTTTGGTATTCGCGGTGATCATGAGTAGAATGAGCCGCTATTTCTTTTGGTTTTGGTAACTCAATAATGAATGATAAAGACCTTTCTACCTGGCAGACCTTTCGTCGATTGTGGCCGTTCATCACCCCATTTAAGCTCGGGCTGTTAGTCGCGGCGATTGCGCTAATTATCAATGCTGCCGGTGATACATTGATGCTTTCCTTGTTGAAGCCTTTGCTGGATGAGGGTTTTGGTAAGGCAGACATTAGCGTATTGAAGTGGATGCCACTGGTTGTTATCGGGCTGATGCTCTTGCGTGGCATATCTGGTTTTGTATCAAGTTATTGTATCTCTTGGGTATCAGGCAAAGTGGTCATGCAGATGCGTCGTCGTCTGTTCAACCACATGATGGGAATGCCCGTTGCCTTTTTCGACCAGCAATCCACAGGGACACTGCTTTCCCGCATCACATATGATTCGGAACAGGTTGCTTCCTCCTCCTCCGGTGCATTGGTCACGGTTGTCAGGGAAGGGGCATCAATTATCGGCCTGTTTATTCTGATGTTCTATTACAGCTGGGAGCTTTCCCTAATTTTGATTGTGATTGCTCCGATAGTTGCAGGGGTTATTCGCCTTGTTTCTGTGCGCTTTCGTAATATCAGCAAGAATATGCAAAACAGCATGGGAATGGTAACAACCAGTGCTGAACAGATGTTGAAAGGGCATAAAGAAGTTTTAATTTTTGGTGGTCAACAAGTTGAAACCAAACGTTTCAATAAAGTCAGCAATCATATGCGCCAACAGGGCATGAAAATGGTTTCTGCTGATTCTATTTCAGACCCGATTATTCAGATTATTGCTTCGTTTGCTCTGGCATTTATTCTGTATGCAGCCAGTTTCCCTGAGATTATGGGTTCTTTGACAGCGGGAAAAATTACCGTAGTGTTCTCATCCATGATTGCCTTGATGCGTCCATTGAAGTCATTGACTAATGTCAATGCTCAATTCCAGCGTGGTATGGCGGCTTGCCAGACTTTGTTCACCATTCTGGATACGGAGCAAGAAAAAGATGAAGGCAAACTGGAAATCCAGAAGGCAAAAGGGAATATCGAATTCCGTGATGTAACTTTTTGTTATCCAACCAAAGATCATCCTGCATTGAAAAAGATTTCAATGACCATCCCGGCAGGAAAAACAATTGCATTAGTCGGGCGCTCTGGCTCAGGTAAATCGACTATTGCCAACCTCCTTACCCGTTTTTATGACGTGAATGAAGGGGCGATTATACTGGATGGTCACGATTTGCGGGAATATACGTTGGCCTCACTGCGTAATCAAATTGCGTTGGTATCGCAAAATGTTCACCTGTTCAACGATACTGTTGCCAATAATATTGCCTACGCCAGCGAAGGAAAATTCAGTCGTGAGGAGATTGAACGAGCAGCGGAAATGGCCTATGTAATGGACTTTATCAAAAAGCTCGATAACGGCCTTGATACCATGATTGGTGAAAATGGTGTTTTGCTTTCCGGCGGACAACGTCAGCGTATTGCTATTGCCCGTGCCTTATTGCGTGATTCACCGATTTTAATTCTGGATGAAGCAACGTCAGCATTGGATACTGAATCTGAACGTGCGATTCAGGCTGCACTGGATGAATTGCAGAAAAACAGAACGTCATTGGTGATTGCTCATCGTCTTTCTACCATCGAAAAAGCGGATGAAATTATTGTCATTGAAGATGGCAATATCATAGAAAGAGGCAATCATGCTGCTCTGTTGGAGCATGAAGGCTCATATGCTCAATTACACAGGATGCAATTTGGTCAATGATTGAACGCATGTGGTCGGGTCGCTCATGGCTTTATATTGCACTATTACCCTTATCAGCCCTTTATGGGCTGGTAAGTGGTCTTCGTCGCTTAAGCTATAAACTGGGATTAAGCCGCTCCTGGAAAGCGCCAGTACCTGTTGTTGTGATTGGTAATTTGACGGCAGGGGGAAATGGTAAAACGCCTGTTGTCATTTGGCTGGTTGAACAGTTACAACAAAAGGGCTACCGAGTGGGTGTTGTTTCGCGTGGTTATGGTGGTAAATCGGAGTCTTATCCGTTGCTGGTCACAGACGAAGTAACAACTGCACAAGCGGGAGATGAACCCGTTTTAATTCACCGCAGAACAGGTGCACCAGTTGCTGTTGCACCAAAACGAGTCGAAGCTATCAAAGCATTATTGGCCGATACTCCAGTTGATATTGTGATTACGGATGATGGCCTCCAACATTATGCCTTACAACGTGATTATGAGATTGTGGTGATCGATGGTGTCCGGCGTTTTGGCAATGGCTGTTGGCTCCCCGCCGGGCCGATGAGGGAATTGGCTGGGCGTTTGAAAAGTGTTGATGCCATTATTGTCAACGGTGGAACGCCGCAAACAGGTGAGTTGCCTATGACTCTGAAAGGAGAGTTGGCGGTTAATTTACTGACGGGTGAAACGCGCAAAGTCAGAGATATTCCAAATGGTGTTGCAATGGCGGGAATTGGTCATCCCCCGCGTTTTTTTGCGACACTACAGCAATTGGGGGCCGATTTACAGATAACCCATGCTTTTGCTGATCACCAATCTTATGAAAAATCCCAGTTACTGGCTTTGGCGAATAGTCACCAAAATTTGCTGATGACAGAAAAAGATGCCGTAAAGTGTTTTCAATTTGCTCAGCCTAATTGGTGGTATTTACCTGTATACGCTTATTTGCCAGAAGATAAAGGGCAAATAATATTGACTGAGATTCAGGCATTACTTCCAGAATTGGACTCACACCAATAGTAATGAGTAATTATTACATAACGGTAATATCGTCTTACTTAAAACAATATTAAACAAAACAACAGAGTTAACGGTGAGACATTGCTTGTGGTATTCTGAGCCGCATTAAATTTGAAGCCTGTCATTTGGGGGATATATGGATCACCGTTTACTCGAAATCATTGCTTGTCCGGTATGTCATGGCAAGCTCAGCTACGATAAAGAAAACTTTGAACTGATTTGCAAACTTGACCGCCTTGCTTTTCCTGTTCGTGATGGTATTCCTGTGCTGTTAGAGAATGAAGCCCGCACTTTGCCCACCGAGGAAAACAAATAACCCATGTTTACTGTTATCATTCCTGCGCGTTTTGCCTCAACACGTTTGCCTGGAAAACCACTGGCAGATATTCACGGTAAGCCAATGATTGTACGTGTTATGGAACGGGCTGCCCGTTCTGGGGCTGATCGGGTTATTGTGGCGACAGACAATCAAAACGTTTTTGATGCAGTGATTGCCGCAGGTGGTGAGGCTTGTATGACAAGAGAAAATCACCATTCAGGCACAGAACGTTTAGCTGAAGTTATCGATAAATACCAATTTTCTGATGATGAAATCATCGTAAATGTTCAGGGTGATGAACCCCTGATCCCAGAGCAGATTATTAAGCAGGTGGCTGATAATCTGGCTGGCAGTGATGCAGGAATGGCAACTCTTGCAGTACAAATCCAAGATGCGGAAGAGGCATTTAATCCTAATGCGGTCAAAGTCGTTATGGATGCGAAAGGTTATGCGCTCTATTTTTCTCGCGCTACTATCCCGTGGGAACGTGACCGCTTTATGCAATCAAAAGAAATGATTGGGGATAATTTTCTACGCCACATCGGAATTTATGCGTATCGTGCAGGATTTATCCGCCGCTATGTACAGTGGGCACCAAGCCCATTAGAGAATATTGAGATGCTCGAACAGTTAAGGGTGCTTTGGTACGGCGAAAAAATTCATGTAGCAAAAGCGCTGCAAGCCCCTGGTGCGGGCGTTGATACACCTGAAGATCTGGAAGCTGTCAGAAAAGTTTTTGTAGCACGTTAATCTTCCCCGATTTTGATCCCTCTGTTTGATGAAAATTTCGCACAGGTGTAAATATAGGTGTAAATGAAGAGAGAATGCCACATCAGGCATTCTCTTTTTTCAGTCCTGTTATTGTCAATATGACATGATTATTAATGACTTTTGTGCTGAGAATTTTCTGGTTTTTCAGATTTACTATCTGAATTTGCAGGCTTAATGGTTTGCCAAATGCTGCCCAATGTTTCATACCAAGCCCGTTCTGTGTGCGAAAGATAATAGGACGAAGGAATATATTTCTCCCACGGATAGAGCGGAGTTGTTACAGCCAATTGATTGGCAGGGCCTGCGATAGGGTGTAATCCGCGTTGTTCAAAAAATTTCAGCGACCTTTCCATATGATTGGCGGAAGTGACAAGAATAAAAGATTGCTGCCTGACCACTTTCTCAACTTCAGCAGCTTCTTCTTCTGTATCCAAAGGTTTTTTTAATGCTATCGTGTCTTCTACAGGAATTCCCATAGATTGTGCTACCATAGCAGCAACTTCGGCACTACTAATTGAATTAACGCCTTTACCACCAGTGAAAATCATTTTAGCGCCAGGATTAAGGTGATATAACCTGATGCCTTCAGTCACTCTGGGTAAGCTATTGCTGGTAAGATTGGCGCTCGGTGCCCATTGGGAGTTATAAGTAAAGCCGCCACCAAGAACGACAATATATTTTACGGGGGCGATATATGTACTATCTGGTATTAATGTACTGCCAGATGTCGTGTCAGGTTCATAGCGCTGAATATATTTCCCTTCGACAGGAAGTAAAAGTTTGTCTGCAATAGGTTGTAAACTCAATAAAAGTAACGCCAGCCAACTCAGCGATAAAATGGCTTTACCTGTCTTTTGCCAGCGGGTGAACCACAGCAATAGCAGGGCGATAAGAGAAACGAGAATAATCAACGGCAAAGGCATTAATAGCGAGCCGATATATTTTTTTAGCAGGAATAGCATTGACTGACCTTGATTTGGTTAAATTATAGTCGAGCAGGGTCGGATTTAAGGCTAAAAGTAGTTAATTAAATGATTACTGTGCCAAAATAACAGTAGTAAAAATAATAGTAGTAAAAATAGCAGTAGATAGTGTAACGACTCAATAGATAAATTAAACTTAGCTTATTAAGTGGAGCAGTTTTTTATGCTGGATCGCAATTTCGATGATATTGCAGACAAATTCTCGCGTAATATTTACGGCACAACCAAGGGTAAAATCAGGCAAGCCGTTGTCTGGCAGGATATTAACGAATTGCTGAATCATTTGCCTCAACGCCCTTTACGTATTTTGGATGCAGGGGGCGGTGAAGGGAATATGGCTTGCCAACTGGCTGAATTAGGTCATCAGGTCATACTTTGTGACCTATCTGAAGAGATGATCCAGCGGGCGAAATATAATGCCGGAGAACGGGGTGTTCTCCATCAGATGCACTTCATCCAAAGTCCGGTACAAGAAATCCATCATCATATTGAACAGCCGGTTGATTTAATCCTATTTCATGCCGTATTAGAGTGGATTACTGACCAAAAAGATGCAATAGAGACATTGGAGAATATAATAACTCCCGGTGGTGCACTCTCATTAATGTTTTATAATGCTAATGGGCTGGTCATGCGTAATGCCATTTTAGGCAATTTCCATTTGGCAACACCCAATATTCAGCGCCGTCGCAAACGTTCTCTATCGCCACAGAACCCATTAGTACCGGAACAGGTATATCAATGGCTGACTGAGCTCAAGATGGAAATAACAGGTAAAACAGGAGTGAGGATTTTTCATGACTACCTGCAAAGCCGCCAATTACAAAACACAGATTTTCCGGCGTTACTTGAGCTTGAACAACGTTATTGCAGACAAGAGCCCTATATCAGCCTGGGGCGTTATATTCATGTGATGGCACGCAAGCCTACCTTAAAGAGCTAATTATGAGTGAATATTCCCAGACTATTCCTGAACTTGTATCCTGGGCCAGAAAAAATGATTTCTCAATTTCTTTACCGCCAGAACGATTGGCTTTTTTGATGGCAATTGCCGTACTGAATAGTGAACGATTTGATGGTGAAATGAGTGAAGGGGAGCTGGTGGATGCTTTCCGTGAAGTGTGCAAAGGTTTTGAACAGACTTCTGAATCAGTGTCCGTCAGGGCGAATAATGCCATTAATGATATGGTTCGCCAGAAGCTGCTCAGCCGTTTTACCAGTGAACTTTCAGATGGCAACGCTATCTATCGTCTGACCCCGTTGGGGATTGGTATCAGCGATTATTATATCCGCCAGCGTGAATTCTCCATGTTGCGTCTTTCCATGCAGTTGTCCATTGTTGCCAACGAATTGCATCGTGCGGCTGAAGCCGCTGAAGAGGGAGGTGATGAATTTCATTGGCATCGCAATGTCTTTGCACCTCTTCAATATTCCGTGGCTGAAATCTTTGACAGTATTGATATGTCTCAGCGCTTGATGGATGAACAGCAGAACGGCGTAAAAAATGATATTGCCGCGCTACTCAACCAAGACTGGCAGGCTGCTATCGCCAACTGTGAGCAGCTACTGTCTGAAACTTCCGGCACACTGAGGGAACTTCAGGATACATTGGAAGCGGCGGGCGATAAATTGCAGGCGAATCTATTGCGCATTCAGACTGCTAATATGGATAGTGATGGTTCTGTTCTGGTCGACAGACTGGTCTTTGATCTACAAAGTAAACTGGATCGCATTATCAGTTGGGGGCAGCAGGCCATTGATTTGTGGATAGGTTATGACCGTCACGTTCATAAGTTTATCCGAACCGCCATTGATATGGACAAAAACCGCATTTTTTCCCAGCGTCTTCGCCAATCTGTCCAACACTATTTTGACAGCCCGTGGGCACTGACCGTTGCCAATGCAGATCGTTTTCTGGATATGCGTGATGAAGAACTGACTCTGCGCAATGAGGAGGTAATGGGAGAATTACCACCAGAAATGGAATATGAAGAGTTTAGTGAAATCAACGAACAACTGGCTGAAATGATAAAACAGGCGCTGGCGGTTTACCAACAGACAAAACTTCCTCTGGATTTAGGGACTGTACTGCGCGACTACCTTGCTCAGTATCCACATAAACGCCATTTTGATGTGGCACGTATTCTGGTGGATCAGGCAGTACGATTGGGCGTTGCAGAAGCCGATTTCTCTGGATTGCCAGCGGAATGGTTAGCGATTAATGATTACGGAGCCAAGGTGCAGGCACATGTCATCGACACATATTGAACAAGTTATGCCAGTGAAACTGGCTCAGGCATTATCCAACACACTTTTTCCTGAATTAGACAGCCAGCTTCGCTCTGGACGTCATATCAGTCTGGATGATCTTGATAATCATGCTTTCCTGATGGATTTTCAGGAAGAGTTGGAAATGTTTTATGCGCGTTATAACGTCGAGTTAATCCGTGCACCAGAAGGTTTTTTCTACCTGCGTCCCCGTTCAACGACGCTGATCCCGCGATCTGTTCTGTCTGAATTGGATATGATGGTAGGTAAGATCTTATGTTACCTCTACCTTAGTCCGGAGCGTCTGTCCAATCAGGGAATATTTACCTTTCAGGAACTGTACGAGGAGTTATTGTCATTGGCTGATGAAAATAAGCTGATGAAATTCGTGAATCAACGTTCGACAGGTTCCGATCTCGACAAACAAAAATTACAGGAAAAAACACGAACTTCTCTGAACCGCTTGCGCCGTTTGGGAATGGTTTATTTTCTGCAAAACGACAGCAATAAATTTATGATCACCGAAGCGGTATTCCGTTTTGGTGCAGATGTACGCAGCGGTGACGATCCACGTGAGGCACAATTACGGATGATCCGTGATGGTGAAGCCATGCTTGTGGAAGCATCGCAGAAAGATAATGAACATGAAGAAGTATCAGAGCATTCAACAGAAGGTGCGGAGGATGGGCAGTCATGATTGAACGCGGTAAATTTCGCTCACTGACGTTAGTTAACTGGAATGGTTTTTTTGCCAGAACGTTTGATCTTGACGAGCTAGTGACGACCTTATCCGGTGGTAACGGCGCGGGTAAATCCACTACGATGGCGGCATTTGTGACCGCGATGATCCCGGATTTAACACTGCTCCATTTCCGCAATACCACAGAAGCAGGTGCAACCAGCGGCTCTCGTGATAAAGGCCTGCATGGTAAACTGCGCGCGGGGGTCTGTTATTCCACGCTGGATGTCGTTAACTCACGCCATCAGCGGGTCATTGCAGGTGTTCGTCTACAGCAGATTTCCGGACGTGATCGTAAAGTTGATATCAAGCCGTTTATGATCCAGGGGGTTCCTGCATCGATCCAGCCAACACAACTATTGACTGAAAATATCGGTGAACGTCAGGCCCGGGTTTTGCCTCTGAATGAATTGAAAGAGCGTCTTGATGAAATGGAAGGCGTTCAATTCAAACAATTTAACTCGATTACGGATTATCATGCCTTAATGTTTGATTTGGGCGTGATTCCAAAACGTCTGCGTTCAGCGAGTGATCGCAGCAAATTTTACCGTTTGATAGAAGCATCACTGTATGGGGGTATTTCCAGCGCGATTACCCGCTCACTGCGTGATTACTTGCTGCCAGAAAACAGTGGTGTCAGAAAAGCATTCCAGGATATGGAAGCCGCATTGCGTGAAAACCGCATCACACTGGAAGCAATCCGCGTAACCCAATCCGACCGTGATCTTTTTAAGCATCTCATTACAGAAGCGACGGCCTATGTTTCTGCCGACTATATGCGCCATGCCAACGAACGCCGGGTCCATCTGGATGAAGCACTGGCTTTGCGTAGTGAATTATTTGGCAGCCGTCGCCAGTTAGTCGCTGAACGATATCGCCATGTTGAGACGGCGAGAGAATTAGCGGAACAGAGTGGTTCATCGTCAGATTTAGAAATGGATTATCAGGCAGCCAGTGATCATCTGAATTTAGTTCAGACTGCGATGCGCCAGCAGGAAAAAATCGACCGTTATCAGTCAGATGTTGAAGAACTGACTTATCGTTTGGAAGAACAGAGCGAAGTGGTTGAAGAAGCGAAAGAGCAACAGGCGGAATATGAAGCCGTATCTGAAGCCGCAGAGCAGGAAGTTGATGAACTGAAAAGCCAGCTTGCCGATTATCAGCAGGCTCTGGATGTTCAGCAAACCCGGGCGATTCAATATCAGCAAGCATTGCAAGCTTTAGAACGTGCCCGTGAACTTTGCCAGCTTCCTGACCTGTCGATAGAAAACGCTGATGAATGGCAGGAAACCTATCAGGCCAAAGAACAGCAAGCGACTGAAATATTGCTTACCTTGGAGCAAAAACTCAGTGTCGCTGATGCAGCTCACAGCCAGTTTGAGCAAGCTTATCAATTGGTGAAAAACATCGTTGGTGAAGTAAGCCGTAGTGACGCGTGGCAAACCGCTCGTGAAGTTTTGCGTGAATGGTCATCTCAGCGTCATCTGGCCGATAGAGTTCAACCACTGCGTATTCAGTTGGCTGAATTGGAACAACGTCTGAATAGTCAGCAAAATGCAGAACGTTTACTGGAAGAGTTCTGTAAGCGCCATAACCAGCAATATCAGGCGGAAGATTTAGAGGCGTTGCAGGGTGAATTAGAAGCCCAGTTGGAAGAATTGAGCCTGAGCGCCAGCGAAAGCGGCGAACGCCGTATGCAGATGCGTCAGGAGTTTGAACAGCTCAAGCAGAAAATACAGGGGCTGACAACACGTGCGCCGGTATGGTTAGCGGCACAGGAAGCGCTGAGCCAGCTTTGTGAGCAGAGCAATGAAACATTCGAAAGTAGCCATGATGTTACTGAATACATGCAGCAATTGCTGGAGCAAGAGCGCGAAATCACTGTTGAACGTGATGATGTAGCAGCACAGAAACGAGAACTGGAAAAGCAAATTGAGCGTCTGAGTCAGCCAAGCGGGGCAGAAGATGGTCGATTACTTGCGTTGGCAGAACGTTTCGGTGGTGTTTTGCTGTCTGAAATTTATGACGACATTACCATTGCTGATGCACCTTACTTCTCTGCTTTGTATGGCCCTGCTCGTCATGGGATCATTGTGCCTGATCTCTCTTTGGTTCGCCCACTTCTGGAAGCATTGGAAGATTGCCCGGAAGATCTCTATCTGATCGAAGGTGATCCGCAATCTTTTGATGACAGCGTATTCCATTTCGAAGAGCAGAAAAACGCAGTTCTGGTGAAATCATCCGATCGTCAGTGGCGTTACTCCCGTTATCCTGAAGTTCCGCTGTTTGGGCGGGCGGCAAGGGAAAATCGTCTGGAAGCACTCAGCCTTGAACGTGATACGTTGGCAGAGCGTTATGCGACCCTCTCATTTGATGTACAGAAAATTCAGCGTGCGCATCAGGCTTTCAGTCGTTTTGTGGGTAAACACCTGTCTGTTGCGTTTGATGATGATCCAGAAGCAGAAATTCGTAGTCTGAACCAGCGTCGTACTGAACTGGAGCGTGAATTATCTCAATTTGAAGCCCGGACTCAGCAGCACAATCAGAAACTTGTTCTGGTAAAAGAAAGCCTGTCAGTATTGAATCGTTTGATTCCACAAATCATGATCTTGCTGGACGAAACGCTGATTGATCGGGTGGAAACTGTTCGTGAAGAAATGAGTGAGGCGCAGGAAGCAGCACGATTCCTGCAACAGCATGGCAATGCACTGACCAGACTTGAACCGCTGGTTTCTGTCTTGCAAAGCGATCCACAGCAACATGAACAGTTGCAAAAAGATTATGAGGCCGCGAAGCACAGCCAGAATAAGGCTAAGCAGCAAGCCTTTGCTTTGATCGAAATCGTACAGCGTCGTGCGCATTTCAGCTACAGCGATTCCGCCGGAATGCTTGGTGAGAATACTGACCTGAATGATAAACTGCGTCAGCGCCTTGAACACGCGGAATCTGATCGCAGCCGTGCGCGTGAACAATTGCGTCAGCAACAATCACAATATACTCAGTTCAGCCAAGTTTTGGCATCTCTGAAAAGTTCTTATGACACCAAGCAAGATATGTTGAAAGAACTTGAGCAGGAGATGAAAGATATCGGTGCTCAGGCGGATGCTAACGCAGAAAGTCGTGCCCGCGAGCGTCGCGATCAGCTTCATGCTGCTGTGAATACTAACCGCTCTCGTATCAATCAGCTTGAGAAGCAGATAGCATTCTGTGAAGCTGATATGGAAAACCTCCAGAAGAAATTGCGCAAGTATGAGCGTGATTATTACCTGAAGCGTGAGCAGGTGGTTTCTTCGAAAGCGGGCTGGTGTGCAGTGATGCGCATGGTGAAAGACAATGGTGTTGAACGTCGTTTACATCGCCGTGAACTGGCCTATATGGATGGTGATGATTTACGTTCCATGTCGGATAAAGCCTTGGGAGCATTGCGGCTGGCGGTAGCGGATAATGAACATTTGCGTGATGCATTGCGTTTATCGGAAGATCCCAAACGTCCTGAACGTAAAATTCAATTTTTCGTTGCCGTTTACCAACACCTGCGTGAACGTATCCGTCAGGATATTATTCGAACAGATGATCCGGTTGATGCCATTGAGCGGATGGAGATTGAGCTGGCACGTCTGACCGAAGAATTAACGGCTCGTGAGCAGAAATTGGCTATCAGCTCCAAGAGTGTGGCTAATATCATTCGCAAAACCATTCAACGCGAGCAGAACCGTATTCGCATGCTGAATCAGGGATTGCAGGCCGTTTCTTTCGGACAGGTTGGCGGTGTGCGCCTGAATGTGAATGTGCGCGAAAGTCACTCTGTTTTGCTGGATGTGTTGTCTGAACAGCAGGAGCAACATCAGGATCTGTTCAACAGCCAGCGTTTGACCTTCTCAGAAGCGATGGCAAAACTTTACCAACGCTTAAATCCGCAAATTGATATGGGTCAGCGTCTGCCGCAGACCATAGGCGAAGAATTACTGGATTACCGCAACTACCTTGAACTGGATGTTGAAGTTAATCGTGGTTCGGATGGCTGGCTCAAAGCGGAAAGTGGCGCTCTTTCTACGGGTGAAGCTATCGGTACGGGGATGTCTATTCTGGTTATGGTCGTACAGAGTTGGGAAGAAGAATCTCATCGTCTGCGCGGTAAAGATATTTCCCCATGTCGTTTACTCTTCCTTGATGAAGCTGCACGTCTGGATGCGAAATCAATCGCAACGTTGTTTGAGTTGTGTGAGCGATTGCAGATGCAGTTAATTATTGCCGCCCCGGAAAATATCAGTCCAGAAAAAGGGACAACCTATAAACTGGTGCGTAAAATTTTCAATAATCAGGAACATGTGCATGTTGTTGGATTGCGCGGTTTTGGGCAGGATGTCCCCGCCTCTGAACCGTCACGACCTCAGGCACAGTCCATATTACAAGAGTAATTTCTGCTGAATCAGGGAGCCATATTATGGCTCCCTGACTTGTATATCTATCTTCCTAATAATAACCTTAATCAATTGTGCAGTGCGTCTCATTTTGGCTTGATGATACCGTCTATTATTTCGCACCGTTATGATCAATATAAAAAGGAATAACGATGCGTAAAATTACTCTGGCATTCAGTGCGATTGCATTAGCTTTTAGTTTAAACAGCATGTCACAGGCAAAAGTATTTATGCCTGAGCAAGTTGACCCTGGAGTCACAACAGCAGATTTGGCTCAACGTCAGGCCGTACATTGGGTATCAGTGGAGCAGATTGAAAAAAGCCTGAAAAACCAACCCGCAATGGCTGTCGGATTTGATATTGATGATACCGTATTGTTTTCAAGCCCTGGTTTTTATCGCGGTAAATTGGAATACTCGCCTAATGACAATAGTTATCTGAAAAATCCAGAGTTTTGGAATAAAATGAATAATGAATGGGATCAATTCAGTATGCCAAAACAAATCGGTATTGAGTTGGTTCAGATGCACTTAAAGCGAGGTGATGATGTTTATTTCATTACAGGCCGCACAAAAACCAAAACAGAAAATGTGACCAAATATTTGCAGGAAGATCTGCATATTCCTGCTGATAAAATGAACGCTGTTATTTTTGCGGGTGACGAACCCGGGAAAAATAATAAAATCAGTTGGATGAGCGATCATAAATTGAAAATTTATTACGGTGATGCAGATGCTGATATTTCTGCTGCCCGTGAGCTGAATATTCGTGGTATCCGCATTTTGAGAGCATCAAATTCTTCTTATCAACCGTTGCCTAAAGCAGGCCGATTTGGGGAAGAGGTAGTCATTAAATCTGAGTATTAATCTGAAAATAAAATATAAGACATTCTGATTAAAGGCACTTTTAGTGCCTTTTGTTTTTTTAAGCCAGCATAAGGTATTTTATTAAAATGAATATTTTATTTTGATTAGAGTGATTGGATCTATTTGGAGAGATACTCTACCGTAAGAGAGAATTAGTATATAATTATTACTATTCTTTTCTGATAAAATAGGACTGCTGATAATTAGAATAAGTCATTGGACAGCTGCATGCATAAAACCGGGAGGTGAACGCTTATGGCAAAGAACACGATCAGATTACTGAAAGTTTCTTTTATCTGTAGCGCATTGGCGGTGTCAGAGGGAGCCTTTGCAAATCAACAAAATGGATTGATGACAAGTGATGTGCAACAATTACCAGAGGAACAAAAAAAGGCGGAGACCGTTGTTTCATCTGATAAGACTATTCTTATGCCTTCGGTACTCTCTATTGATGAAAATCGGCAACAGTTACAAAATTGGTTACCACAACAAGTAAAACCGATATTCCTCGATCGATTGGCAACGTTATATACTGCCAATAAAATGAAATCACTATGGCAGGATAAAAAAGCCATTCAACAGTTTGAAAATCAACTCATTGAGATGTCATTAGCTGGTTTTCAGCCCCAATTTGAAAAATGGCTGGTACAACTTCATACTCCTGAATTAAGTGATATGGGCCGTGATGTTATTTTATCTGATGCTATGCTAGGTTATCTTCATTTTACCAATGCTGTTAAGAAAAAAGGAGACTCTTGGTTATATGGAAAAAATACCTATAAAATGAGTTTACCACCTTCTCATTTAATCGATAAATGGCAAGAGCATATTAATAATAATGATGTCGCTGGTTATATTTCGGCTTTATCACCTAAGCATCCGATGTATGAAAATATGCGTAAGGAAATGCTGGAGCAATTATCCGATAAACGACCATGGACTGAATTTTCACTTAAAGGTACGTTGAGACCAGGTCAAAGTAGTGAAAGTGTGGCCGCACTTCGAAAAATATTAGTCCGTTCAGGTACTTTGGATTCATCAGCAGTTCAATCTGATAATAAGGTTTATGGCAAAGAGTTAGTGGCTGCTGTCAAACGCTTTCAGGCTTTGCACGGGTTATCCGCTGATGGTGTTATCGGACAATCAACCAAAGCATGGTTAAATACAACGCCACAAACTCGTGCCCGCATTATGGCGTTAAATATACAGAGACTACGGATTATTCCCGGCAATATACCTACCGGGATTCTGGTCAATATTCCTAATTACTCACTGTTTTATTATTTGGATGGCAAAGAAGTATTAAGTTCTAAAGTTGTCGTCGGGCGGCCCAGTCGTAAAACGCCCATTATGAGCAGTGAATTAAATAATGTGGTGGTTAATCCACCGTGGACTGTGCCTACGAGTATGACTCGGAAGGATATTGCACCACGAGCAATGCGTGATCCGAGTTATTTTCGTACCCGGGGTTATACGGTTTTTTCCAGCTGGAGTAATGATGCCAAGGTTGTCGATCCTGCATCGATTAATTGGGAGGTTGTGACACCAAGTAAATTTCCTTATCGTATACGGCAGGCACCGGGTCCCACTAACTCATTAGGACGCTTTAAATTTAATATGCCAAACTCAGAGGCGATATATTTACATGACACGCCAAATCAGGCTTCTTTTGGCCGAGAAATGAGGGCTATCAGCTCAGGTTGTGTGCGTGTAAATAAAGCGCCTGAATTGGCTGATATGCTGTTGGGAGATGCAGGCTGGAATAAAGTTAAAGTGAGTAACTCTTTGAAAACATGGACGACAAAATATGTAAATATTCCCAAGAAAATTCCTGTTTTTCTCTATTATCAAACTGCTTGGGTTGATGAAAAAGGTGCTCCACAATATCGTGCTGATATCTATGACTATGATATGAGTGCCAGACAACAATCGGAATTTGTATCCAAGATCACAAGGGAGAGAATTTCAAGTAGCATGGCTAATTAATGAAAAAATAAATTTTATGTTAATACCCTATTTTATGAATGGTGAAGGAAATAATATTTCTTCACCATTTTTTATATTACCAATTCTTTTTTAAGCATTTTTATTGCCGGGAATGCGCTATTGATGAGCTATTTTTCATTGGTATTGATGGATCAGTTATATGTCATATGAAAGATATTTTCCATTAACATATCTTCATTAATATTCCATCTATGTCTAATATAATTTGTATTATGTTAGATTGGTCACAATTATAAGCGGGTAAATTTACAGTAATATACAAAAATAATTGAAACTACTTTTTATTTGTTGATGTCTTATTAGTCGGTTAAACTCTATTATTAATGTAGTTTAGAAATTATTAATAAATCATAGAATAGCAGGGCATATTTCCATGAATGATATTGACCACGATCGCCGAAAGTGGCTCGGCGTCAGCGTGGCCGCATTGGGGCTAGGTTTATTGTCTCAACCCGCTTTGGCCGCATTGACGACGCCACGTCCTAGAATTTTACGATTCGATAATCTGCATACAGGAGAAACAATTAAAGCTGAATTCTTTGATGGTCGCCGTTATAACAAATCAGAATTAGCGCGTCTGAATCATTTATTTCGTGATTTCCGTCAAAATAAAGTTAAAACTATTGATCCAAAACTATTTGATCAAATTTATTTATTGCAAATGATGATGGGAATAAATAAGTCTGTTCAATTAGTTTCTGGTTATCGTTCGTTGACGACAAATAATCTGTTGCGCGAAGCCAGTGGTGGAGTCGCAAAACACAGTTATCATACTCGCGGGCAAGCGATGGATTTCCATATTGATGGTACTCAACTTGCACATATTCGCAAAGCTGCGTTGAAAATGCGGGCTGGTGGCGTAGGTTTTTATCCAAAAAGTAATTTTATTCATATTGATACAGGGCCAGTCAGGACGTGGTAATCTTATACTTATATCCAATGATTATATCCAATGAGTCTTGATTGTGGAGTTAAGTAATATAATGAAATACCACATTATCCCCGTCACGATGGCGATGCAAAATTGTACATTGATTTGGTGTGAAGAAACTAAGGAAGCCGCAATTGTTGATCCCGGCGGGAATGCCGAACAACTTATTGCTGAAATAGAGCGTCGTGAGCTGAAATTGACACAAATTTTGCTGACACATGGCCACTATGATCATGTTGGTGCTACCGTTGAAGTTTCCAGACATTTTGATGTTCCTGTCTATGGGCCACACAAGGAAGATGCTTTTTGGATAGAAGGATTGGAAATTCAATGCCAAATGTTTGGGGTTGAGCCATGCCCGTCTTTCACGCCGGATCGTTGGTTAGATGAAGGAGATACACTGCAAGTTGGCAATGTTGAGCTGTCTGTTTTTCACTGTCCGGGGCACACACCGGGACATATTATCCTTGCAAATCACACTGAAAAATTAATCTCTATGGGCGATGTGTTGTTTAAAGGCAGTATTGGTCGTACTGATTTCCCCGGCGGAAATTATGATGTGCTGATTCAATCCATTAAGGAAAAAGTACTGCCGCTGGGAGATGATTATCAATTCATTCCCGGTCACGGGCCGATGTCAACATTAGGACATGAACGGAAAACTAATCCTTTTCTGCAAGATTAATTGAAAATTTTTTTCTTATACAATGAACTGAGCAAGCAGCGAATAGCATAAGCAAGGAATGATATAGCAAAGAATGATATAAGAAAGATAAAAGCCGCTACAAAAGCGGCTTTTTAGGAATGTAATCCAAGTACTCAGATAAAATCAGAGTACAGCAACGATCGCTTCACACAGAGGAACCATGTTCTCCAGTGTTAAACCCGCCACGTTGATGCGACCAGAACCGACCGCATAAATACCAAATTCTTCACGCAGACGCTCAACCTGTTCTTTAGTCAAGCCGCTGAATGAGAACATACCATTCTGAGAGATAATAAAACTGAAATCTTGTTTTGCACCTTTTTCTTGCAAGGTGTTCACAAACAGTTGGCGCATACGTTTAATACGCTCACGCATTGTCGCCAATTCCTGAACCCATTCTGCTTTCAGATCGTCGTTGGACAGGATAGTCGTAACAACGGAAGCACCATGTGCTGGTGGGTTGGAGTAATTGGTACGAACAATAGACTTCGCTTGGCTGAATGCTTTTTCTGCGGTATCGCTGTCTGCTGCAACGATGGTGCAAGCACCAACACGCTCATTATACAGGCCGAAGTTTTTGGAATAAGAGCTGGCAACGATCAGTTCATTGTGGTTCTTGGTAAAAATGCGCAGACCTTCTGCATCTTCATCCAATCCTTTGGCAAAACCTTGGTAAGCAAAGTCAAACACAGGCAACCAACCATTTGCAGCGGATAAATCAGCCAGTTTCTGCCACTGTTCAGGCGTTGGATCGATACCGGTTGGGTTATGGCAGCAACCGTGCAACAGAATAATATCACCCGCTTGAGCTTCAGACAGGCTTGCCAACATGCCATCAAAATTCAGGGCATGTTTTTCTGCATCATAATAATCGTATTCGCGAATTTCTAAACCAGCGCTGGCGAAAACACCTTTATGGTTTGGCCAGGTTGGGTTGCTGATCCAGACACGTTTTGCATTGGTCTGTTTAACAATAAAATCAGCGGCAGTGCGCAGTGCGCCGGTTCCGCCTGGGCTTTGTACAGTACGGGCGCGCTTATCAGTTACCACATGGCTGGTTTTACCGAAGAGCAGTTCCTGAGTAACACTGCCAAATTCAGGTAACCCGCTAATTGCCAGATAATTTTTGGTCGTTTCGTTTTCCAGCAGGAATTTTTCTGCTTTTTTAACGGTGGTCAGAACAGGGGTTTTACCCGTTTCGTCTTTGTAGACACCGATACCCAAGTTGATTTTATTGTCACGAGGATCGGCTTTAAAGCTATCAGCTAAACCAAGAATAGGATCGGCAGGCGCTGCTGTAATTTTCTCAAACATTTTTTTGATTCCAAGACTCGGAGAGTTAAGCCCAAAATAAGTTACACGCCGCTCAGGGTAACGCTAAGGAACTCATTTGCCAACTACTTGTAGCAAAAAGAATAAAATCTTGTGAAGTAGTTTACGAAGTGAGAAAAAGAGCCTGAAAAAACAGAGAGATAAAATGCAAAAAGCAGCGCCGGAGCGCTGCTTTTCTGAGATAAATATGTTTGGCTTTTGGCTAAACAGTTTATCAGCGGTGATTAGAACTGATAAGTCAGACCAACACCGAATACGTTGCGAGCGTTTGCATCGCCACCGTAGTTTTTGTCCAGCAGGTTGATTTTGTAATCAACATAGGTAGACAGGTTTTTGTTAAAGTAGTAGTAAGAACCTACAGAAACATATTTAACCAGATCTGCGCTATGCTGGCTTCTTGGCTCACCTAAATTTTTACCTTTAGACTGAACATAAGCCAGAGATGGTTTCAGACCTAAATCAGAGAACAGGTATTGTGCAACCAATTCAAAGTTCTGAGTTTTATTAGCGACACCACTGAAATAGATGTCTTTATTTCCACCTTTTACTGGAGTCATATTACGGGTTTCACCGTACATAGCTGCCAGATATACGTTGTTAGCATCGTATTTAGCACCGATGTTCCATGCTTCAGCACGCTTACCGTGAGCTTTGCCGGTATCCCAGTCATGGCCACGAGTAGAATTAGCGTAAGAACCACCAACAGTGATACCGTAACCTACGTCATAAGTGGTAGCCAAACCGTAGCCATCACCATTTGCTGTAGCACCGCTACGCTTGTTTTTGGTGCGATCGCTATTCTGACCCT
The DNA here is from genome assembly GCF_033949345.1 of Xenorhabdus littoralis. Classification (NCBI taxonomy): domain Bacteria; kingdom Pseudomonadati; phylum Pseudomonadota; class Gammaproteobacteria; order Enterobacterales; family Morganellaceae; genus Xenorhabdus; species Xenorhabdus littoralis. Next base: position 52,909 of record NZ_VCDP01000058.1, on the reverse strand, counting down.
GGTATTGCAGGGCAAAATTCAGGCCATCAACCAGACCAAAGAAATCAGTGTTACGGTAAGTCAACAGACCAGTAGCACGACCAGTCATGTAGTTATCAGTATGAGCCATGGAATCAGCACCAAAGATTGGCAGTACGTCAGTCCATGCGTTGACATCATAGTTTACGCCGTAGTTACGGCCGTAATCCAGTGTACCGTAGTTAGCGAATTTCAAGCCAGCGAAAGCCAGACGAGTATAAGCAGTACCGCTGCTGTTAGCTTCTTCTTTATGAGCTTTCAGATTGTATTCCCAACGACCAAAACCAGTCAGTTGGTCAGAGATCTGAGTTTCGCCTTTGATGCCAATACGTGCGTAGGAAGCATCACCGTCTTCACCACTTCTTTTGTCTGAGATTTGGTGACGAACGTCTACTTTACCGTACAGATCCAGTTTGTTGCCATCTTTGTTAAAGATTTCAGCTGCGTTTGCTGTACCAGCAACCAGCAGAGCTGGGATTACCACTGCAAGAATATTGCGCTTCATTATTATTACCCTCATTGGTGTTATTTAGACACCTGCCACTGCCAGAAATAGAACACTAAAAATTTTTGGAACTATTTGTGGTTATCGAGTGTCTTATTAGTCGGCGACCAGTTTTCCATTCGAAATGAATTTTATCTACCCTCAAAATGCTACAAAAGCATAAAATCAGTAACAAAGTGAAAATAGGTGTTTCAAAATGTAAATATCAGGGAACTTTTTTCGTGCAGTTTTTGCTATAAAACAAAAAAAGCCAACTTTCGCTGGCTTTTCGGGGGATTGATTTTAGCTTGTTTATTAAGCTGATTCATTAGAAACTTGCGTTTCTTGGTGTCCGTGGGAATGGGATAACGTCACGAACGTTGGATACACCAGTAACATAAGCGACCAGACGTTCGAAGCCCAGACCGAAACCAGCATGAGGAACTGTACCGTAACGACGAAGATCACGATACCACCAGTAATCTTCTTTATTCAGCCCCATCTCTTCCAGACGTTTATCCAGCATATCCAGACGCTCTTCACGCTGAGAGCCACCGATGATTTCACCGATTCCCGGAGCCAGAACATCCATTGCAGCAACAGTTTTGCCATCTTCATTCATACGCATATAAAAGGCTTTGATGTCTTTTGGATAGTTCTTCATGATCACTGGCGCTTCGAAATGTTTTTCTGCCAGATAACGCTCATGCTCTGATGACAAATCAACACCCCAGAAAACTGGGTTCTCAAATTTCTGCCCGCAATTTTCCAGAATTTCTATCGCATCGGTGTAATCCAACTGAATGAAGTCAGAATCGACAAACTTCTCGAGACGAGTGATAACTTCGCTATCAACACGTTCGGCAAAGAATGCCAGATCATCCGCCCGCTCTTCCAATGCAGCCTTGAAGACATATTTCAGCATTTCTTCGGAGAGTTTGGCGATATCATTCAGGTCAGCAAAAGCCAGTTCTGGTTCAACCATCCAAAACTCTGCCAAGTGGCGGCTGGTATTGGAGTTTTCTGCACGGAAAGTCGGGCCGAAGGTATAAACGTTACTCAATGCACAAGCATAGGCTTCACCGTTTAACTGACCGGATACGGTCAGGAACGCTTCACGACCGAAGAAGTCCTGGCTGAAATCCACTTCGCCTTTATCGGTGCGTGGCAGGTTTTGCAGATCCAACGTAGAAACGCGGAACATTTCACCTGCACCTTCAGTATCAGATGCAGTGATCAGTGGAGTTGATACCCAGAAGAAGCCTTTCTCATGGAAGAAACGATGCAGGGCCTGTGCCAAGGTATGGCGAACACGTGCAACTGCGCCAATCAGATTGGTGCGTGGACGAAGATGCGCCACTTCACGCAGGTATTCGATACTGTGGCGTTTAGCAGCCATTGGGTAAGTATCAGGGTCATCAACCATGCCAACCACAACAACTTTAGTCGCTTGCAGTTCAAAAGACTGGCCTTTGCCTTGTGATTCAACCACTGTTCCCGTGATTTCTACAGAACAGCCCGTGGTTAAATGTAATACTTCATCCTGATAATTAGGTAAATCATTATTAACGACGGCCTGTAATGGATTAAAGCAGGAACCGTCATAGACGGCGAGGAACGAGATACCAGCTTTAGAATCTCTCCTTGTACGTATCCAACCGCGAACGGTGACTTCGTTGTCAACCGGAACACGGCCTTGCAGTACATTGACTACAGGCGCTACGCTCATAAATTTCTCTCTTCTTTATATTAGTGAATTGGACAACTAGATAGATTTACCATAAATACCCCCCATTAGGGGCAGATCGTCTATCTTACTTGTCATCTCTCAGGAAACAAGAAGAAATTGCGGGGCTTAGCGAGGAAATAAAGGGAAAAGTCGCTTTTTACTTGCGTAACCGGCATAAAACAGGTTACGCAAGAGATAATCGGCGGGATTATACTACTTTCTCTATATAGGGAATATCAAATGCCCGGCGTAACCTATCGACAAATTCATCATCTTCACAGATGGTTTTTCCCGGGCTGTCAGAGAGTTTTGCCACTGGTTTGCCATTACATTCTACGAGCTTGATAACAATGTTCAGTGGTTTCACCCCCGGAATATTACAAGTCAGGCGTGTGCCAATTCCGAAAATGACATTAATTCTTTTATGGAAATGACGATATAGCGCTAATGCTTTTTGTAAATCCAGACTGTCAGAGAACACCAGCGTTTTCGTCATTGGGTCGATATCCAATGATTGGTAGTGTGATATGGCTTTTTCACCCCATTCGATAGGATCACCGGAGTCATGGCGCAAACCTTGGTAAGCTGTCGCCAATGACTTATCAAAATCGCGCAGGAAAGCATCCATGGTGATGCAGTCAGTTAGCGCTATGCCTAACTGATTCGGATATTCATTCAACCATGTTTTCAGTGCTGCCCGCTGGCTGTTGGCGAGTTCAGGGCTGATCTGCTGATGCGCCTGAAACCATTCATGAGCCTGCGTACCAAGAGGAGGAAGATCAAGCTGTTCCGCCAGTTGATAATTACTGGTTCCAATCAAATAAGGGAAGTTATTTTTCAGCTCATTGATAATGGCGTACTGTACTTCGTGTGAAAAACGGCGGCGAGTACCAAAATCCATTAATTTAAAACCGGACAGGTCGATATGCTCTTCCGCAGCATCTTTATGAAACAGTTCAATGAGTTTTCTAAGCTGAATAACCGCGTCTTCTGGCGTTACTTCAGGGGAGCGATGACGATGAACCAGTTCGCTGATTAGCGCCAGCAAAGGCACTTCCCACAGAATAACTTCGTGCCACAGACCGGAAATGCGGATGGCTAATTGCCCTTCATCGGTAACAGAGACTTTCACTTGTTTAGGATCAAAACGGAAGGTTTTGCACCAGTTCAGGTAATCCTCTTTAAAAAACGGAAGGCGGGAAAGATAATCGGCTTCACGTTTCGTCAGGGTTAAATCAGCCATCATGTCAATTTGATGGCGTAACGTCTCGGCGTATTCGCCGAGCAGCTCATCACCACGACAACGAAATTCTGCAACGACAGGAATATTGTTGTAATGGTGGTACACTGCTTGCTGCATATGAAATTTATAAGCATCAGTATCAAGCAGTGATTTGATAATCGGGGTAGCGTCTAAAGTCATGGCGCGTCAGGCATCCTCGCGGAGCGTATTCGTGTCTGCTAAATCGATAAAGTCAGGACAGTATACCGTGATTAGTGGGTTATTGAAGCCACATAGCTGCATATATTTTCCCGAGCCTAAAGATTAAGGTTAATCCATTTATAGATAATATCATGTTAAATGAGATATGAGATGACAATTAGCACGAAAGTACTAATATGCTGACCACATCATTTATACCTTTATTTAATAAGTTATTAACATCTAAAAAAAGCGACTAACTGATTGAAAGGATCGTGTCTCTATGGCAGCGTTAGCGGTTTGAACGTTTTTATGGAAACACGATATGCTAGGCGGCTTATAGTTAAGGTTATCTAGATGTTATCAATTATACCGGTTAAAACATGCTTGTTAAGAGTAATGGAAAAGGTTCCCTATGACACAACAGCGACTCATTAAACACCGTCTGGATTATAAAACACCAGATTACACAATTACTGATATTAATCTCGATTTTGAACTGGATGCTGACAAAACGACGGTAACAGCAATCAGTCAGGTAAAACGTCTGACTAATGATATTACTCCACTGGTTCTGGATGGAGAACATATCACTCTGAAAAACATCTATATAGATGATAAAGAATGGAAGCATTATCAGGAGCAAGACGGCAAGTTGCTTATTGAACAACTTCCGGCCCAGTTTACCTTAAAGATTGTGAATGAAATTAGCCCGTTGGCAAATACAGCGCTTGAAGGGCTATATGTGTCTGGCGATGCCCTGTGTACTCAATGTGAGGCAGAGGGATTCCGCCATATTACTTATTATTTGGATCGTCCGGATGTTCTGGCTTGCTTTACGACTCGCATCACAGCGGATAAATCCAAGTATCCATTTCTGCTTTCCAATGGTAACCGCATTGAACAGGGTGAATTGAGCGATGGTCGTCACTGGGTGAAATGGCAGGATCCATTCCCAAAACCGGCTTATTTGTTTGCACTGGTTGCCGGTGATTTCGATGTTCTTCGTGATACTTTTGTGACCCGCAGTGGCCGTGAAGTTGCGTTGGAACTGTTTGTGGATCGCGGTAATTTGGATCGTGCTGACTGGGCGATGACATCCCTGAAGAACTCAATGAAATGGGATGAAACGCGCTTTGGTCTGGAGTATGACCTTGATATCTATATGATCGTTGCTGTTGATTTCTTCAATATGGGAGCGATGGAAAACAAAGGTCTGAACATCTTCAACTCCAAATATGTACTGGCAAAAACGGAAACGGCGACGGACAAAGACTACCTTGCCATTGAAGCGGTAATTGGTCACGAATATTTCCATAACTGGACAGGAAACCGCATTACATGTCGTGATTGGTTCCAGTTAAGTCTGAAAGAAGGCCTGACCGTATTCCGTGATCAGGAATTCAGTTCTGATTTGGGTTCACGCTCTGTCAACCGCATTAATAATGTGCGTGTCATGCGTGCCGCCCAGTTTGCTGAAGATGCCGGCCCGATGGCTCATCCTATCCGTCCCGATCAAGTGATGGAAATGAATAATTTCTATACGCTGACCGTCTATGAGAAAGGGTCAGAAGTTATTCGGATGATCCATACCTTATTGGGCGAAGAGCAATTTCAGGCGGGTATACAGCTCTATGTTCATCGTCACGATGGCAGCGCGGCAACCTGTGATGATTTTGTTCAGGCAATGGAAGATGCTTCAAACGTTGATTTAACACTATTCCGTCGCTGGTATAGCCAATCAGGAACACCAGTATTGACCGTCCGTGACGAATATGATGCAGAAAAACAGCAATATACCCTGCACGTAAGTCAAATGACGCCGCCAACGGCTGGTCAGAAAGAAAAACAACCTTTGCACATTCCTCTGGACATTGAGCTTTATGATGAGCATGGGCATATCATCCCTCTCCGTCGTGATGGGCAGCCTGTACATCATGTCCTGAATATTATCCATGCAGAGCAATCATTTGTATTTGATGATGTTCCGTCATTGCCTGTTCCTTCTTTACTGCGTGAGTTTTCTGCGCCAGTGAAACTGGATTATCCATACAGTGATGATCAGCTTTCATTCCTGATGAAACATGCGCGCAATGAGTTTGCTCGTTGGGATGCAGCGCAGGCGTTGTTAGCCAATTATGTGAAACTGAATGTTGCCCGTAACCAGAAATCCATGCCACTGGAATTGCCAATGCATGTCATTGATGCTTTCCGTGCTGTGCTGCTGAATAAGGAAATCGATCCGGCATTGGCTGCATTGATTCTGACTTTACCGTCCGAAAATGAAATGGCAGAACTGTTTACGGTCGTCGATCCTCAAGCCATTCATAATGTACTTGGCGCGATGACTAAAGCGCTGGCGAATGAAATGGCGGATGAGTTTGCAGCGGTTTATCACAGTCTTCACACCGGTGCATATCGTGTGGTTCATCAGGACATTGCGAAACGTGATTTACGGAATACCTGTCTCTATTATTTGGCCTTTATTGATGACAAAGAACAGTCTGATAAATTAGTGGCGGCGCAATACTATCAGGCTGATAACATGACTGACAGTATCGCTGCATTGTCTGCGGCGGTATCTGCTGAATTACCTTGCAGCTATCAATTAATGGATGAATTTGATCAGCGCTGGCATCAGGATGGCTTGGTCATGGATAAATGGTTCAGGATTCAAGCGACCAATCCAGCCTTTGATGTGCTTGATAAAGTGCGTGGTTTGCTGGAGCACCGCTCTTTCAGCCTGAGCAATCCAAACCGCATTTATTCACTGTTGAGAACATTCTTTGTCAGCAACCCAGTGGCTTTCCATACCGAAGATGGCAGTTGTTACCAATTCTTGGTAGAAGTTCTGACGGATTTGAACAGCCGAAATCCGCAAGTTGCATCAAGTTTGATTGATCCATTGATTCGTCTGAAACGTTATGATGAAAAACGTCAGGCTTTAATGCGTACAGCACTGGAACAGCTAAAAGGACTGGAAGATTTGTCTGGTGATTTGTTCGAAAAAATTACCAAAGCACTTGAAAGTTAATTTGTATACCTAATGGATTCAACAAAGCTGTAGCTTGAAAGACGTCGGGTATTAAATACCCTCCGGTTGAGGCTGGGGGGTATCTACCAAAATATGTTTGTCTATAAAGAAGACTTTTTTGTTTATTCAGAAAATGGTAAATTAGTGACCTTTTCCAGCCACGATAAAGCAGCAAATATATGTATAGAATTGTGTATAACTTAAAATGCATAACTGACAATTCTTTCATAAAAACAATAGGTTAATCTAAATGTGTTATTCTCTAGTACGGAAAGCATTGTTCCAGCTTGATCCTGAACAGGCACACGAGCTTACTTTCCGCCAGCTCAAACGCGTCACCGGTACTCCTTTCGAATTTCTCATCCGCCAATCAGTTGCCACTAAACCCGTTACTTGCATGGGATTATCTTTTAAAAATCCACTGGGTTTAGCCGCCGGCCTTGATAAAAATGGTGATTGCATTGATGCATTTGGTGCGATGGGCTTTGGTTCTGTTGAAATAGGTACAGTAACACCACGCCCACAAGCGGGAAATGATAAGCCAAGATTATTCCGGGTGGTTGAAGCTGAAGGGATCATCAACCGGATGGGGTTTAATAACCTTGGTGTGGATAATTTGGTTGAAAATGTCAAACGGGCAAAATACGACGGAATTATTGGGATCAATATTGGTAAGAATAAAGATACTCCTGTAGAGAATGGGAAAGACGATTATTTAATTTGCATGGATAAGGTTTACCCTCATGCTGGGTATATCACTATCAATATTTCTTCTCCTAATACTCCGGGTTTGAGAACATTACAGTATGGTGAAGCGCTGGATGATCTCTTATCTGCGATTAAAACTAAGCAAAATGAACTTCAACAGAAGTTTCAAAAATATGTTCCCGTTGCTGTGAAAATTTCTCCTGATCTCTCAGAAGAGGAATTAATAAAAATCGCTGATAGTTTGATGCGCTATCATATTGATGGAGTTATCGCGACTAATACGACATTGGACAGAAAGATTATCGCAGGATTGAACCAGTGTCAGCAAGCAGGGGGATTAAGTGGTCGTCCTGTTCAATTACGTAGCACTGAAATTATTCGACGTCTTTCGCAAGAATTAAAAGGTGAAATACCGATTATTGGTGTGGGTGGAATTGATTCGCTTGTTGCCGCCAGAGAAAAAATGGAAGCCGGCGCTTCGCTGATTCAGATATATTCTGGTTTTATCTATAAAGGGCCAAAACTAATCAAAGATATCATTAATCATATCTGATTATTTGCTACAATTTGGTGATGGGGGTTTATTTCTGCCCTCATCTCGACTATATTTTATTTGATAGATTAAATTTTTTATCATTTCTTTTGGTTTTCCATTTAATGGTTGTGCTTATTTTTAACCAAAAAAGCTATTTTGAGTATACTATTCTGAGCATAGTAAGGGTGAGCGATGAAAATTAGACCTGATGATCAGTGGCGCTGGTATTTTGATCCTGAGCATAGTCGTGTCATGCTCGATCTGGCTAATGGTATGGTTTTCCGTTCCTGTTTTCCTGCCAAAATATTGACAGATTACGCGATTACAATGAAAGAAATGTCTTTCTCTGTCGATGATGCTGCGCTTTATTATGCTTTCGAAGAACATTCCCGTCGTATTAATATGGCTCCTGCCCTCAGAGCGGAATTAGCCCTGAATGGGGTCATCGCATTTCGCTTTATAAAACCACAAATGCCCAAAAGTTGGTATTTCTCCAGTTTTTCTTTAGCTCAGAAACCAGAGCACGGAGAAATTGTTCAAGTTCGCTTACAGGATTGTGGAACTGAAGTTCCCTTTATGGTGGCAGAGTCCGGTGACAACGCGAGTTTGTGTCTATTGGCACAACAAAAGTTAGCGTTAAATGATCGTGTGATGAACTTCTGTGACCCCATTAAGGTAATGAACGATCGCTTGATACCTTATATTGAACCAACCCAGATTTCGATATATGACAGGGCGATTTAATGTTGCGAGATTACTGCATTTATAATCCCGATAATTACACCGCATCAGATATATTTGTATCAGATATATTTAGGTTCCTAACCACTTGCATAGTTTTTTCCTTCCTGAATATTTGTCAGATTAACAATTCAACAATAAGAGTCTTTAAAAAAACGATAGATAGGGATATAAAAAATCAGACAGATAGTTTTATCCATACAGTCTGATTTAAATGTAAATATCATTGTTATTTATTATTGATTTCTAGTTTAATTCGATAACTAAATCATTTTTTGGAATACAACTACACACCAAAATTTTACCATTATTTTTAATTGAAGATGATTTTAATGGCACGACCTCACCCTCAATCAAGGATACTTTACAGGAACCACAAATACCGGCACGACATGAGTAAGGGACTTTGATACCTTGGTTTTCCAATTGCTCTAAAATAATTTGTTGATTGTTTCCGATAAAACGTTGTCCATTGAAGTCAATAGAAACAGCCTGCTCAACGACTTTCTGTATATTTGAATCCTGCATTGGTTCACTGCGACCATATTTGCGTGGCGTTTTCTTTTCTAAAACAGTGACACGATCACCAACACGAATAATGCCACTATTGCGGGCGATAGCGTTTTGTCCAAAATCGACATCATCATTCTCTTCAGCCGTTCTGAAAGATTGTAATGTTGCCAATGGTTCACCTTTAGGATTTTTACGGCCTTTTTCCGGGCTGACTGTAGTAAAAATACAGCGACTGCATGGTTTTGGCAGGTCAAAAATAACATCACCAATCTGAATAACCTGCCAGCTATCCTCTTCAAAAGGTGCTGCGCCAGTGACAATCATGTTGGCGCGAAACTGCTCTATTTTAATACTGGCGGGGCAGCGTTGCTGTAAGGCATGAAAAGAGGCTTCATTGATAATTAAATAGGGGAATCCATCTGCGAATGATAAAGAGATGTCGGGAAATTTCTTTACCCGCCGGGTTAATTCCTCACTGATCCAGCGAAGTTGTACAGAGGTATTAAAAAAACCACTAAGCCAGATATTTATCGATTCAGGAGCGACTAAGGCAGTAAAATGAGTTCCCCAAACTTCGGTAGGTAAACGCTCTTCCTTAAAATCAGTATAAAGCACGGTCGCACTTTCCCCATTTGGTGCCTGTAAATAGAGACCGTTATGGAGCATGGTTGGAGTGAATAGCAGCATCTGTGGATACTGGCGACCAGTAATAAAGGTGCCGTCTGTGGTGGTTATCATAAAATTTCGATCAAACGTAAGACCACTTTCATTGACGAGGGAGTGCGAAAGTTGCAATCCGCGCATGGACTTGACGGGGTAGGTATAGAGGCGCGACAGAGTTAACATCGATTCTTTCCAAAATATTTTTATATTTGATCGTGTCAGCAATTTTATGACATGTCGCTGGTATTGGCTATAATGTGCCACGATTTTTTTGTGGTGAACTTTCTGTGGTGATTAATAAAATGAACTCTCTCTTTGCCAGCACGGCACGTGGACTGGAAGAACTGTTAAAGAACGAACTGGAAATGCTGGGAGCGCAATCCTGTAAGATTGCCCAAGGTGGGGTTCATTTTCAGGGCGATGACCGGGTAATGTATAAAAGTCTGCTGTGGAGCAGACTGGCATCCCGTATCATGATGCCACTCAACGAATTCAAGGTTTATAGCGATCTGGACCTGTATCTTGGTGTCCAATCGATTGACTGGAGCGAGATTTTCTCCGTCGACAGCACATTCTCCGTGCATTTCAGTGGCACGAATGAGGAGATCAGAAATACGCAATATGGCGCACTGAAAGTAAAAGATGCCATCGTTGACAGCTTTGTACGCAAAATAAAACAGCGTCCTGATGTTGCCAAGCAACAACCAGATGTCCGTGTGAATGTCTTTTTACACAAAGAAAAAGCGACCGTTTCACTTGATCTGAGTGGTGATAGCCTGCATATGCGTGGCTACCGTGATCTGGCAGGACAAGCCCCCCTGAAAGAAACCCTTGCAGCAGCCATTATTCTGCGCTCAGGTTGGAGTGCAGGTACGCCAATGGTTGATCCAATGTGTGGTTCAGGAACGCTATTAATAGAAGCTGCGATGATGGCGGCAGATGGTGCCCCTGGTTTGCATCGTACACATTGGGGATTCACATCATGGCTGAAATTTGATGAAACAATCTGGCGTGAAGTGACTACTGAAGCGCAAGTACGTTTCCGTAAAGGGTTACAGGAAACGACTTCTCGCTTTTTCGGATCGGATATTGATCGCCGTGTAATGGATATGGCGCGTTCAAATGCGCGCAGAGCGGGAGTTGCTCAATTGATCCAGTTCCAGCAGGGAGATACAAGCAAACTGGAAAATCCTCTGCCGGAAGGAACTGCGGGAACGGTATTAAGCAACCCGCCCTATGGTGAGCGCCTTGAAAGTGAACCGGCATTGATAGCGTTACACAGTATATTTGGTCGTGTCATGAAGAGCCGTTTCCCCGGCTGGCGTTTGTCACTGTTCAGCGCTTCACCAGAACTGCTGAGTTGCCTGCAATTACGTGCAGAGCGCGAGTTTAAAGCAAAAAATGGTCCACTGGATTGTGTCCAGAAAAACTATTCCATCCAGTCTGTCGAAAAATCTGAGCAGTTATCGGACAGTCCTAAGCCGTTGGATACGGGTATTGCTGAAGATTACGCAAACCGCTTGCGTAAGAATGAGAAAAAACTCAGTAAATGGGCTAAACAGCAAGGTGTTGATTGTTATCGGTTATATGATGCAGATCTACCTGAATACAATGTTGCGGTTGATCGCTATGCGGATAAAATCGTCGTTCAGGAGTATGCGCCACCAAAATCTGTGGATGCCAATAAAGCTCGCCAACGTTTGTTTGATGTCATCAGTGCGACAATGAATGTACTCGGTTTAACATCTAACCAACTGATCCTGAAAACCCGCCAACGCCAGAAAGGCAAAAGCCAATATGAGAAAATGGCCGAGAAACAAGAGTTCTTTTTGGTAAACGAGTATGGCGCGAAATTCTGGGTTAACCTGACTGATTATCTGGATACAGGCCTATTTCTTGACCATCGCATTGCCCGCCAAAAATTGGGTGAGATGAGCCAAGGTAAAGATTTCCTCAACTTATTTGCCTATACCGGTTCTGCGACAGTTCATGCAGGATTGGGGGGAGCGCGTTCAACAACTACGGTGGATATGTCCCGTACTTATCTTGAATGGGCAGAGAGAAATCTACAGGCGAACGGCTTAACCGGACGTCAGCACCGCTTAATTCAGGCTGATTGTTTAGGGTGGTTGGCTCAGACCAGTGAACAATTCGATGTGATCTTTATTGACCCACCAACATTTTCCAATTCCAAGCGAATGGAAGATACTTTTGATGTTCAGCGTGATCACATTGAACTAATGAAACAACTAAAACGTCTGCTGCGCCGTGGTGGAACCTTGATGTTTTCCAATAATAAACGGGGATTCAAAATAGATTCTGTTGAATTGGCGAAGTTAGGACTGGTTGCCGACGAAATAACAGGAAAAACCTTATCTCCGGATTTTGCCCGTAACCGCCAGATTCATAACTGCTGGTTGCTGCGCCACGCTGGAGAGGGAAAATAATATTATGTCATTGATTAATTTATCCGGTGCCTGGTTATCCTTCAGTGATGCGCCGTTGTTGGATAACACCGAGCTGCATATCGAAGAAAACGAAAGGGTCTGTCTGGTTGGACGGAATGGTGCGGGAAAATCGACGCTATTGCGTGTTCTGGCGAAAGAACAGCCATTAGATGATGGGCAGGTCATTTATGAGCAGGATTTGGTTGTTGCTCGTCTGGAACAAGATCCTCCCCGTGATGTGGAAGGTACGGTATTTGATTTTATTGCGGAAGGCGTAAAAGAGCAGGCTGAATATATTAAAGCGTTCCACCATATTTCCCGTGTGGTGGAGACCGATCCTAGCGAAAAGAATCTTAACCAACTTGCAGATTTGCAGGAAATATTGGATGTCCGTGGCCTTTGGTCACTGGATAGCCGAATTAGTGACGTGTTGAAACAACTCTCATTGCCCGCAGAAGCGAAATTATCCTCATTGTCTGGTGGTTGGCTACGTAAAGCCGCATTGGGCAGGGCATTGGTTTGCGGGCCAAAGGTTCTGTTTCTTGACGAACCGACCAACCACCTTGATATCAAGACCATCGAATGGTTGGAGAATTTCCTGAAAGATTTCAACGGAAGCCTTGTTTTTATTTCCCATGACCGTTCATTCATTCGCAACATGGCAACACGCATCATTGATTTGGATCGGGGAAAACTGGCTTCATGGCCGGGAAATTACGATAAATACCTTGAAGGCAAAGAAGAGGCATTGCGGGTTGAAGAAATGCAGAATGCCGAATTTGACAAAAAACTGGCGCAGGAAGAAGTTTGGATCCGTCAGGGTATTAAAGCACGGCGCACGCGTAATGAAGGCCGGGTAAGGGCATTAAAAGCGCTGCGTGTTGAACGCTCAGAACGCCGTAATGTTATGGGTACGGCAAAAATGCAGGTCGGGGAAACGGCACGTTCCGGTAAGATCGTGTTTGAAATGGAAAATGTGAATTACCAGATTGGTGATAAAACATTGGTCAAAAATTTCTCGGCTCAGGTTCAACGTGGCGACAAAATTGCTTTGGTCGGGCCAAATGGTTGCGGCAAGACGACATTATTGAAGTTGATGCTGGGAGATTTATCGGCAGATAGTGGACGTATTCACTGTGGCACAAAACTGGAAGTGGCTTATTTTGACCAGCACCGTGCAGCACTGGACCCCGATAAAACCGTCATAGATAACCTTGCTGGTGGTAAACAGGAAGTCATGGTTAATGGACGCTCCCGTCATGTATTGGGATATTTGCAGGATTTCCTTTTCCATCCCAAACGTGCAATGACGCCTGTCAGGGCACTTTCCGGTGGGGAACGTAACCGTCTGTTACTGGCGCGTTTATTCCTCAAACCAAGCAACCTGTTGATTCTTGATGAACCGACCAATGACCTTGATGTTGAAACATTAGAATTACTCGAAGAGCTGGTTGATAGCTATACTGGAACAGTGATCCTGGTGAGTCATGATCGTCAGTTTGTTGATAATTCAGTGTCTGAATGCTGGATTTTTGAAGGTGATGGTGAAGTCAACAATTATGTGGGTGGTTATTACGATGCTCAGCAGCAGCGGACGCAAACCGTCTCCCTGCGTCAGTCTTCAGAGAAAAAGAGCAGTGTTGAAACCAAGTCAGTAAAACCGAAAGAGGTATCTAATCGGAAAAGCAATAAGATAAGTTATCATTTACTGCGTGAGTTAGAACAACTACCATCATTATTAGAAAAGTTAGAAGAAGAGATAGAGAAATTGCAATCTCAGGTCAGTGATCCCGAATTCTTCAACCAGTCACACGAAATTACACAAAATATTCTGACTGAGTTAGCAAATAAAGAACAAGAGTTGGAAAAGGCTTTTGATCGTTGGCAGGAGCTGGAAATGCTGAAGAATGGATAACCTCTGCCGTATAAAAGAGATTTGTGGATTTTACTAAAGGAGAAAAACTCTTTGTGTTCCAATAACCATCAGTATGACAAGCTGGTTCTTTGTCCCCAGTGTGACATGCTGGTGGCTGTGCCTGATTTGGAACAAGGGAAAAAGGCGGTTTGTCCTCGGTGTAATACTTTGCTGACGGCAAAGTGGAAAGAGCCCCGTAATCAGCCGACAGGTTATGCAGTAAGTGCATTAATAATGCTTTTGCTTGCTTGCCTGTTTCCTTTTGTCAGCATGAGTGTTGCAGGGATTGTCAGTGAAATTACGCTGCCGCAGATCCCAAAAGTCATGTTCAGTGAAGATTATTCCAGCATGGCGGTGCTCTTCCTGATCTTCGTGCAGCTTGTGCCGACATTTTGCATGGTTGCCATTATTCTCTTATGCCAGAATGTCAAAATGGCGCACGGCTTGAAAATAGAGCTGGCGCGTATTCTGTTTAAGATGAAAACATGGTGCATGGCAGAAATTTTCCTTGCCGGAGTTCTGGTGAGCTTTGTTAAGCTCATGGCATATGGCGAAATCAGCATCGGTTTGAGCTTCCTGCCTTATTGTCTATTCTGCTTATTTCAGGTCAGGGCATTTCAATGCCTTGACAGGCATTGGTTTTGGAATGCAATAGAACCCGCTCCTGCGGTCTGCCACACTTTGGAAGCCGGAAAGCCGGGTTTAGTACAAGGCGTCAGACTTTGCCAGTGTTGTACTGCGATTTTGCCTGCTGAACAATCCGAATGTCCTCGTTGTCACTCAAAGGGATATGCCCGCCGCCGCCATAGCCTCCAGTATACAATGGCGTTACTGATAACATCGGTCATACTTTATATTCCGGCAAACGTTTTGCCTATCATGGTAACTCAGGCACTGGGAAGCCACATTAATTCCACTATCTTGGAAGGCATTATTTTACTTTGGAGTTCAGGCTCTTACCCTGTGGCGATGGTCATTTTCATCGCCAGTATTATGGTGCCTTTATTGAAAATGTTAGCGATTAGCTGGCTGTGCTGGGATGCCAAAAGCCAAGGTAACAATGATTCTGAGACAATGCATTTTATTTACGAAATGGTGGAATTTGTTGGCCGCTGGTCAATGATTGATGTGTTTGTTATTGCAGTATTATCGTCTTTGGTTCGTATGGGGCAGCTAATGAGTATCTATCCTGCTACGGGAGCCGTGCTGTTTGCTTTGGTTGTTATCTTGACGATGTTTGCGTCAATAACATTTGATCCACGTTTAACCTGGGACAAAACCAATAGCCGATTTGCACGACATAAAAATGAGGAGTCGTAAGGTGACGGATAAAGAAGAAGATCTGACTCAGGCCAGAATCAGTAAACTCAAGAGTTGGTCACCTGTATGGATCGTACCAATTATCACTGTGCTTATTGGCGCTTGGATATTGTTTTATCATTTCAGTCATCAGGGGCCAGAAGTCACGCTGATAACCTCCAATGCCGAAGGCATTGAGGCCGGGAAAACGAAAATAAAAAGCCGCAGTGTTGATGTCGGCGTCGTCGAAAGAGTGTCACTGAGTGATAACTTGGGGCAGGTTATCATTAAAGCGCGCTTGAATGTTGGCATGGAGCGACTTCTGCATAAAGATACTGCTTTTTGGGTCGTAAAACCTCAGATTGGGCGGGAGGGTGTTTCTGGTCTGAGCACATTATTATCAGGTGTATTCATCGAATTACAGCCCAGTACGGAAGGTGAAGAGGAAAGAACATTTTCGCTGCTTGATTCACCGCCGCTTGCCTCTCCTGATGCAAAAGGTATGCGCCTTATCCTGACCAGTGAAAAAGCAGGGCGATTAACTCCCGGTGATCCGGTGTTATTTCGGGGATATCGTGTGGGGTCGGTTGAAACAGGTACTTTTGATCCAAAATCTCGATTGGTTCGCTACCAAATTTTCATTAATGCACCTTACGATGGCTTATTGACGACGAATGTCAGATTTTGGAAAGACGGCGGTGTTGCTTTTGATATGTCATCACAAGGTTTGCGGGTTGAAGTTGCTTCATTGTCTACCTTATTCGGTGGCGGGGTTAGTTTTGATGTACCAAAAGGTTGGGGGCTGGGTAGCCTAGTCAAAGAAAAAGAAGTTTTCAAACTTTATGATAATGAGAATAGTATTCAAAACGTACTTTATACAGAGCATAAAGACCTCTTATTATTTTTCTCTGACTCAGTGCGCGGTTTGCAGCAGGGAGCACCCGTAGAATTCCGTGGTATCCGGGTGGGAACTGTAGCAAAAATACCGTTTTATACTGAAGGTGTTAAACAGCGATTTGATAATGAATTCCGTATTCCCGTATTGATTCATATCGAACCTGAGCGTTTCTCAAAAGAATTAGGAAATGAATTTTATACAAAAAAGGAATTGAGGGAAGTTATTGCACGGGGTTTGAGGGCTACGTTGAAATCGGGCAATTTGCTGACAGGGGCTTTGTTTATCGATCTGGATTTTTATCCCAATGAAAAAGTTTGGGAAGGGCCGAATGAAATCGCGGGTTATGGCACTCTGCCAACAGTGAGCGGTGGTCTGGCACAAATCCAGCAAAAAGTCATAATGACGCTGGATAAAATTAATAATATGCAGATTGAGCCGGTATTTATTCAGGCAACGCGAACACTTGAAGAAAGCCAAAAAACGATCAAAGCTGCACAGAAAACGATGGATGAATTAAATCGTATTCTTGCAAGCAAAGAAGCTCAGGGGCTTCCTAAAGATATACAAAATACACTGTATGAATTAAATCGCAGTATGCAGGGTATTCAGCCAGGATCACCTGCTTACAATAAGTTAGTTGACAATATGCAGCAGCTGGATCAGGTATTGCGTGAATTACAACCTGTTTTAAAAGTTCTGAACAATAAGAGCAACGCATTGGTATTTGAAGCGGAAGCGACAAAAGATCCTGAACCCAAAAAGGCGGCTAATTAATGAAAAAGTTAATTTTAAAATTGGCATTTCTTACTTCCGTTAGTGCGTTTGTTATTGGAAGTGTATTTATTTCGGGATGCAGTAGCAGTCAGCCACAAAAGACGTATTACCAGCTCCCTGTTTTAGCTGCTTCCCCGAAAAAGCTAGCCTCACAGGAAAAGTCGCCATTACTGGAGGGCAAATTAGGTGCGAAGCATGAACCGCAGTTATGGGTAAAAAGCGTAAATCTTTCTGACTACCTTGCGGCCTCTGGGATTGTGTATCAGACAGGAGAGGTGAGCTATATCAATGCATCAAATCACTTGTGGGCCAGCCCATTACAGCAACAACTACAGCAAATTTTGATCTCTGAGCTGAGCGGAGCCTTTCCACATCGTTTGGTTTCTGGGCAACAGTTGGAAAAAGATGCAGATGCGTTGGACATCACAATAACGGCTTTTCATGGGCGTTATGATGGGCGGGCATTGATTGAGGGATACTGGATACTCTCTAACTCGGCCAATCTGATTAAGCGACCATTCCATATTGAATTGAAACAGGAAAAAGATGGCTATCCGGAATTAGTACTTACTTTAGCCAAGGGTTACAATCAGTTAACTCAATCCATTGCCAAGCAGATATCTGCTCAACGTTAACCGGATAGTGTAAATATTTATCATGACAATTTTATGAATTTCTTTGCTTGATCTTAATTTCATATCAAGGTATCACTAGGAGTAACTGAATAAAAAACGATCATTGTTTCAGCTTCATGGTAATAGATGAGGAAGTAAGGCATGAAAAGACAGAAAAGAGACCGTTTAGCAAGAGCACTTTCCAGAGGCTATCAAGCGGGTATTCTGGGGCGGCCACGGGAGAATTGTCCTTATCATTCATTGGATGCTCGTTCATATTGGTTGGGAGGATGGCGTCAGGCAAAAGAAGATCACGTTTGACGGCAATGGAACCATTGAATGAGATAACCACCTCCGCTAATAAATGCGGAGGTGTTCAGTCTCGGAGACAGGCGTTGAAAAGTATTTTAGTTACCAATGCCGGAGCATCAAAACATACTGGTATCTTTGAATATACCTACTTTCAAATCAGTCGCAGTATAAATTAGCTTACCATCTACCAAGACTTCACCATCGGCCAGCCCCATAATAAGCTTACGGTTAATGACACGTTTGAAATTAATTCGATAGGTCACTTTTTTTGCTGTTGGTAATATCTGACCCGTAAATTTAACTTCTCCAACGCCGAGTGCCCGGCCTTTACCTTCACCACCAAGCCATCCCATGTAGAAGCCAACAAGTTGCCACATTGCATCAAGACCAAGACAGCCGGGCATCACTGGATCTTTGTGAAAATGACAATCAAAAAACCACAAATCAGGGTGAATATCGAATTCAGCTTCAATATACCCTTTATTATAAGCTCCGCCGGTTTCTGTCATTTTTATGATACGGTCCATCATCAGCATATTGCCAGAAGGCAGCGGTGGGCCATTCTCACCAAACAACTTACCCTGCCCAGAGGCTTGAAGTTCTTCTTTCGTGTAGGACTCTTGTTTTGTGAACATATTCTCAGGTAGCCTTATAATTATGTAAGGCTACAGAATAGCGTACACTTGTACGCTGAACAACTCCGATCAGCTAAAGCGGTCAGATAAAAATTATTCTAACCTAACCAACGAAGAAACCACGGTAATCTAGGTCGTTCTTGATTATTAGCTTGTGTAATACGTTCATGTATTATAGCTAATAAGTGTTCTTTTTGTGGATCGTAATAAGGTATACCCGTTAACAGAGATGCAGCTTCAGAGACGTGCTCTACGGCCCAGATATGGAATTGCCCATTTTTTACTGCATCAATAACATCTTGATTCAGGCACAAGTGCTGCACATTAGTCGTTGGAATAATGACGCCTTGATAGCCAGTCAGCTGACGGTAGTTACATAAACGGAAGAACCCTTCAATCTTTTCGTTCACTCCGCCGATTGGTTGCACATAGCCAAATTGGTCTACCGCACCGGTAACGGCAATTTGTTGATCAATGGGGTGCTGCGACAATGTGCTGATAAGAGCACATAATTCAGCCAATGAAGCACTGTCACCATCCACTTCGCCATAGGATTGCTCAAATACAACAGAAGCAGAGAAAGGCTGGGGTTGATCCAATTTTAATTCAGAAATGAGGTAGGCTTGCATGATCATCATACCTTTCGCATGAATATTGCCACCTAATTCTGCTTTACGTTCCACATCAATAAATTCCCCATCCCCTACATGCGCAACACAGCTAATGCGCGATGGCTCTCCCATCGGTTCAGGGTGGCCGGGATATTCGAGCACGGATAGCCCATTAATTTGACCAATAACCGAGCCTTCTGTGCGAATCAATACCTGACCTTTCAGAATTTCGTCCATGCTGCGTTCAGCCAAATAGCCATGACGCCAGATACGATTCTCTTCTGCTTGTTGTAGAGAAGAGCCGGTAATCTGATTTTCCTGCTGATAATGGGTCGCTGTTTCCAGCTTTTGTTGCAACCACTGAATATCCAAAGGCAGATTGAGTTGGTCATCAGTATAACGAATCGCTTGTTTGATCAGCTCAGGCCAGGCATCGGCACTCAGTGAAGGCAGATTTTGTTGCTGAATAATTCTATTAACATAGCGACACCATACTGTCAGATCATCTTCTTCATGAAAAGGCATATCCAGCTCAAACTCACCGTACAATGCACTGCTTGCCAGTTCAGGCTCAATGGTTTGTAGCTCTTCAAGACTCAATCGGTCCCCGACTAAAAGCAGACGCAAATTCAATTCCATTGAAGGTACAGGAAGGGGCAGGGAGCGGTTTTCATCGTGTGACAGCCAGTCAAAACGGCGTTGAATAATCATCTGCTTGAGACGAACCCACATTAATGGCTGAGAGAGCAGGGTGCGCAGAGACAAAACCAAGATACCGCCATTGACTTGATGGATAAGCCCTGGTTGGAGTTGAAGTACACCTTGATGCGTGTAGATATTGCCAAATAATTGTTCTGGTTCAATCCATTCACGATAAGCGACTCGCTCAGTGGGTGCAAAAAGCCCTTCCTCTGAAGAATGCCAGGTAATAGTTTGGTGTTCTGTCTGGTAGTAGCCGCCGATCTTTGGACGATTTTCTGGTAATAAAGAGGAAACTGTATCAGATAAAAGGGACAGGTAAGCATCACTTTCTTCTGCTTTTAACAGCATAAAAGGTTGACGCAGATCGGCCTGACAAAAAAGGGATAACCCACTGTGCAGCCTGGATTGAACCTCATCGATTGTGATGGAGGGCAATTCAGCGACAGAATTAAAGAGTGCTTGATAAGGCGCGTTGTTTGGCTGTAATGCCTGCCAGTCTAGTTTTATATTCGTCAAAGTGATAGCTACATATAGTAAAAAGGAAACATTTATTATACAAGATTAGGCAATGAACCGACATGCCAGAATCTTGAAAAGCATGACATTTGAGCTAACACATTCATTGCCTGTAAAATATACCAATATTTTGTGTCGCCATGAGCAATTCAAAGAAATAATTGCTATGCTTAATTGAGGTTACGCTGTCACTGAGAGATGAAATGAAATATCAACAATTGGAAAATCTGGAATGTGGCTGGAAATGGACATATTTGGCAAAAAAACACCGCGAAGGTGAGCCGATTACTAAATACATTGAAAAAAGTGCTGAGCAGGATGCGGTCAATGAATTGATGAAGCTAGAGCTTGAACCGATCAAGGTATTGAAATGGATGTCGCTGCATATGAACCCAGACTTATCCAACAGAATGAAGCAAACGATTCGGGCACGGCGTAAACGTCATTTTAATGCTGAACATCAATACTCACGTAAAAAATCCATCGATTTGGATTTTCATGTTTGGCAACGACTTTCAGCTCTTTCCCGACGACGTGGCAATACCTTGTCAGAAACGATTATACAATTGTTGGAAGATGCTGAATATAGAGAAAAATATACTCACCAGATGTCAAGTTTAAAGCAGGATCTGAAAGCAATATTAGAGAAATAGTCCCTTGATGAGTAGAAAAGCCAGTTAGCAGGAAAAATAAAACCCCATTTTAAAATGGGGTTTTTTGATAAATCTATCAGAACAAGATTACTGTGCTACTTTTGGTTGAGTAACAACTTCTTTAGTGCCCTGAATATTGATAATTACACGGCGATCTGGAGCCAGACAGTCGATAAGTTTAGTGCGAACTTTGATGTTGTCACAGGTAGAGCCAGTCACTGGGCTCTCTTTACCACGACCTTCTGCCTGGATGCTGTTTGCTGGGATACCTTTCGCAACCAGATAATCTGCAACGGACTGCGCACGTTTCTGAGACAGTGGCAGGTTGTAATGCTGGCTACCGATGCGGTCAGTGTAACCAACTACCAGAACTTTACCCTGAGTTGGGTCAATTTTAGCCAGTTGATTATAAAGGTTATCCAGCTCTTGTGTACCTTCTGTTTTCAGCGTTGATTTGTTGAAATTGAACAGAACATCAGAGCGCAGAGTGAAGCTTTGGTTTTCAACAATTGGTGCTGGAACGACTGGAGCCGGAGGTACAACAACCGGAGCCGGAGCTTCATCCTGACCAAAACGGTAAGAAACACCAACACTCAGCAGGCCGTTATCTGGGCGGGCACCAACAGAGGTAGCATCACCGATGTTGTTAACCCATTGGTAATCCAGACGGGTTGCCAGATTTTTGGTCAGTGCATATTCAACACCAATGGCTGCCAGAGGAGAAACGCCAGTGTCGTTATCTTTCTTCCTTAACTGCGCAGGGGATGCTGCATTTGCATTGTAAGTCGCGGAAGAATCTGCACGCCATACCATACCACCTAAACGAGTGTAAACATCCAGATTATCCAACACTGGATAGCTCAGTTTAGTTGTCAGTTGAACGCCTTGAGCACGGAAAGCACCATTATTAACGCTGCCTTTATAAGCCATGCGGCCCAGCCAGTCATAGCCCAGTTCAAAACCCAGATATGGATTTGCTTGATAACCGACATAAGCACCTGCACCTAGCTGGCTTTTACGGGTAGGGCCATTGCCAATTCGGTTATCATAGCCGTTACCGTAGAAGTTTACGTCATGGTATTGAGACCAACCCAGCTTAGCACCGGTATACCAAGTATTATCCTTTGGAGCTGCTTGGGCAGTAGTTGCAAACGCTGCCACTGCCACTGCTACTGCGATAGCTGTTTTCTTCATTTTACGCCTCGTTATCATCCAAATAGGCAATTGGCCTTTAAAGCCTTATTATTAGCCACTGGTTAAAATGTTCAGTTAGGGATTTGTGCTTCGATCAGAAGATACGTCTTGAAATATAAACTCGATAAGCACAAACCTAAACTGTGTAAAGTCTACAACGAACTTAAAAAGTTACAAGTACACTGTGACTCATGACACAAAATTTTTAATTGCAATATTACAAATATAAGTTTTTTTTGACGAACATTTACAATATTTACCGTATAAATATATTGATCTTCAGTGAAAATAGGCATGGTTATTAGCTAGTAGCTTATTTTTTATAAAAAATGTTGGGATAATTCCTAATTTTAGTCAATGATAATAAATAGAGTGAATTTGTAACCTATTTGGTTGAGTAATAAATTGAGGTACCATTTTTTGTGGTCGCATAATAAAACCTAACGCGCTACCTTTCTGCGCCGCTAATTGTAATTTATTCATTTCATACTCAGACAATTCGGGCAACCAACCCAATACCACACTGTAATTACCACTTGCCAGTGCTTTTTCCATTGCATTAATT
This sequence comes from Xenorhabdus littoralis, assembly GCF_033949345.1. Classification (NCBI taxonomy): domain Bacteria; kingdom Pseudomonadati; phylum Pseudomonadota; class Gammaproteobacteria; order Enterobacterales; family Morganellaceae; genus Xenorhabdus; species Xenorhabdus littoralis. Next base: position 29,926 of record NZ_VCDP01000058.1, on the reverse strand, counting down.
GAAGCAATGGGACGAATCTGATTGAGCTGAACGACCTTATTTAAGGGCAGTCCGGAACTTACCAACCATTGACGGCTTAACCTCTTGTCAGGTGTGACCCAGAGTAACCACCGATCTTCATTTCCAGATTGGCGTAATAAAGGCAGCAGAATGTGATTAATGACAGGATGTTGTTCATTGTAGATTAGCTCACTGACCATGCCTTTTGCAGTGAGTGAAGTGTAGTGAGGGGGCTCTACAAAAGACAGTCTTTTCACGGTTATCCCAACCATTGTTTTCATCTCATCAACCATTACTGCTTTGTCTGTTTTATGTTCGTTTACTACGGTGCTGGTAGCGGCTGTTTTCTTTTCGGTGAGATATACCCACGATGATTGAATGCTCATAATGTTCCTCGCCATGATGAACTGTATATTTATACAGTATAGCGATATTTTATTAAAAGCAAGCCCCTTTTTTTCAAAGCGCTTCGCAAAAATTTACAGAAATTAGGATTTTTCCGACTTAACGATTGGCAGTTGGAAACAGATTGCGTATGGTTTTAATTAATTGTTCTTGTTATCTATTTTATTAATAGCAGGCATGATTAAACTTTATTTTGGAAAGTGATTCATGGAGCGATAAAAATGCTTTTATGCGGAGCTCGTTTGGCTCAATTGCAACAAGGTGTGTCCTCATTGGGAAAGCTTAAGAAAAAATCTCAATTTGGTGGCATTGGGTTATTAATTGATGGTGTTTTATTTGCTATCAGTTCAGATGGAGAACTTTATTTGCGAGGAAATAGTCACGCAGAAGTATTATTTAAAGCCAAAGGTATGGAAAAGTTTATTTATTCAAAAAGAGGAATACCTGTGACTTTGCGGTATTACCGCGTTAATGAATCACTTTGGCGAGATCAAAAACAGCTATTTGAATATGTACATCTAGCCTATCAATACACCATGGAAGAAATTATTGATAGGCAGAAAATTCCTCTCAGACTTAAAGATCTGCCCAATTTAGGGATCGCCTTAGAGAGGCAATTATGGAAAGTGGGTATATCTAAAGTAGAAGAATTGCGAATGCTAGGGGCAAAAGCAACTTACCTCAAACTACAGCAACACAGGAAAAAAACAAATGTTAGTTTGTTGCTTGCATTGGCAGGAGCAATAGAAGGATGTCATGTTGCAGTGTTACCGGAACAGCTACGTGATGAATTAATTATCTGGCACAGCGAATTAGTTCACCAGAATCCGGATTACCACTCATAATGAGTGAAGCTTGATGAATAGGGGCCAATGCCCCTATTGCCCCTATTGCCCGGATTTACGCGATAGCTGAAATCTTTTGGATAACTTTTTTTTCTGCTACGGATTGAATAGTGTTACTTAATATCGTCGCGTCATGTTCAAAATCATTAAGTGGGATATGATGAACTTGAGCAACAGCAGACAGTCCTTTTAGTAAGTGGCTGGCAGAGTCATCGAAAGGTTTTTCAGTTACCAATATAATCGGGCGCTGTAAGGCGGAAGCCCAACCGAGTTCTATATGGGTACCGTCTGTTCTGAGCAGCTTTTTTTGTTGTGGGCAGACAGGTAAAACGGCAACAAAAATATCACATCGTTCCATCCATTGGCGATCCCGTTGGGAAACTTCTTCTGGTGTAAATAAATGTGTCGTTCCGCCAAATTGCTCTGCCCGATGAGCAGAAAAAACCTCTGCGCCGAGTGATTCTAATAAATGAATGGCACATTTGAGATGAACCTGTAAATGACTGTCTAATGTGTTTGATTTTAATGCATGTTGAATGGGGCCCCCTACAAATATTTTAAGGCCAGACAATAGGGTGGACATAGAAATACCTCTTATAGAAATAAGGACTAATATTATTGTTAATAGAAGCTATTAATGTTTTTTATAAAAAATATCATTGGGTTATTGCTTAAACATGAAAGTTGTTTAAAAAATATATTTTCTAATATTTTTTATTGTGTTATTTAATCTGTGTCAGTTTTTAATTAAAGGTTCTATTCTCAATGTAATCGACAATGATGTTGTTTGAACTTTTTTTGAATATATCGTTGTTGAAATTGGTGCTGTTTTTTTCTTTTTCCATAAACAAGCTGATCATATCCATAGCCCTTTTTATTTCGTCTGGGTTGGTGATGAATAAATCATTACATTTTTTCGTTAATTCTAAACCTTCTATCTCTGGGATATATGGAGGAATATCAGGATAACCGTATTCAGGCTGCCATAAAAAACCATATTCATAGGTATAATAATGTTTAAGATAAATTTCCAGTTGTAATTGTTGACTATAGTTTTGCGGTGGTAAGAAAAAAACATCCTTATTGAGTGCCACACATTCATAGAATGTGGTCAGGCCAGGATTAGCCAATACCTTGCGGGCACGGTGCAATCTTTGCAGGAAATCCTGTCTTTCAAAACAGCCGATATTAATATGGGGATGTGTTTTAGCAAACATTTGTGCCAGATCCCCGATAGTTTTACCTCCCCCAGCAATAGTAATGTTGGGTTCACTTTGCAAACTGGGAAGAGACAATAATTCCTGAAGAAAATGGACGTAAAAATCTGTCGTATCGACGTAGACGGTATCAATACCACCGAGTGTAATCAGTATACCTTCTGATTGGTTATCATCGGGCATGTATTGTTGCAGGGAGCTGTGAATAATCGGGGGAATAATTTCGTAATTTCCTAGTTTGTCCGAGAACTTTTCGATATTGCGCTCTACACCATGGAAATTCTGAATGAATGTTTTTTCTGTATGGCGAAGATCGACATTAAGGCTACTCCACATCCAGAATAGAGTATCAATATAGATAATAGGTGTACCCAGTTCTGCGACAAATTGGATAGAATTCGGATTGGTATTACTGATATACAGACTGGCTCCTGAAATAAGATCGGAATAGTGAGCGAGTTCAGTAATAGAAGTAGTGTCACACTCATAAATTGCATCAAATAGACCGGATTTTTGACCTAATTGAGTCGATGTGAGCGTCCCTAATAAAATAAGTTTAATGCCTGATGCTAGTTTATTACGGTGCTTTAATTGTTCCACTACATTTAAAGTGGTAGATATAGGACCAAAACAGAATGGCTCTGCGTCAAAAATAATATATGGAGTATTTTTTAACATATTATCATCTCATAAAGGAATGTTTATATTTTCTATGTCAAATTGTTTAGTGTAAGGACAATATAAAAAAGTACTTCCATGTAGATTATTAAGATGCAGCCGTCCTGAAAGATTAAGATTGGCTTTCATCAGATGTGCCAGAAAAATATTGTGCAGATTTTGATGGGAGATAATAACTCTCATTGCGGACATGGAGAGTTCATCACCAATTTGCATGATAAAACGATGAATTCTGTCAGCAGCCTCTGTCACGTGCTCTGAGTTTTTGAATGGTGTATCAAGTGGTGTATGAAGTAGCCGGTAGGCATAATCTTCACCATAATGGCGTGGAATATCCGCCAATTTCATGCCGATGAGTTCTTCAGGGAAGAATTCGCAGAGTGCGTTGTCTTCTTGTATTGAACAATATTTATGTGCGGAACTGAGTGCTCTGGCGGTTTCAAGAGCACGGCGTTGGGGTGAGGTATGGATATTTTGCCACGGATGTTTATCCAGTATCCGTACACCAATTTCTCCCGCCTGTTTAATTGATGTTGCATCAAGGGCGATCAGATTATCTTCAGGGCAGTAATCAAGGTGATCAAGCGGAATAATTCGCCCATGCCTGATCCACAATATCTTCAGGGGAGGTATAGTACCGCTGTAGTGAATTCGATCATCTACCTGATAACTTGCAAGGCCATGCGATTGCCAGAAAAAATTGGCATTTTTGCCTGTATCTGTCTCTAAATGAATATGTGTTGCACCATGGCGACGCCCCCATTGCAACATGGCATACCATAATCCATCACCTAATTTTTGGCGCTGATATTCATCTCTGATATAAAATTCAGCAATATTCAATGTGACCCTTTCTGTGGCTCTCTCTTTCTGCTCAAGATACACATTCGCCAATCCAGCCAATTGTCCTGCATTCAGCAATAAAAATAACCCTCTTCCTCCTTGCTGAATACGTTGTTCAAGTTCAGCATGATGCTCTTTCGCGATGACTTCTTCTGATTGTTCGCCAAAGACTTCCGGCCAATGACGTTGAAAATATTCTCCATAAAGATGGAGAAATGAATTCCATAAGGGAGATTGGGGGGTTACTTGTTTGAGTTCTAACATGTTACAGACTCCATTCAACTCTTGGTGAACTGAACATCAGCATAACCTGTTCACACCATTGACGATAATTTGAACTGGTTTGTTCTTTTTTCTGTCTGGGCTCAGCAAGTAAAGGCTGAACTAAGCCCTGACGTTTAAGTAACACTTGCAGGGAAGAAGAACATTTTTCCCAATGCAATATGGTACGGTAAGGGCTTGACTGGTAGGACGAGTAAAGCGAAGCAAAGTGAATATCATCTTCAATCATCTGGGATTTTAGATAGCCGTTTAATGTGTTGAAGCCTTTTTCTGCGGCAATATAAAACGTTGTGAAAATGTTACTGACAGAGTCGGGGGTGTCCTCGCTGCCTGCGAGACAGAGGCGTAATGCACCACCAGTCCGGATAAGTTTGTTGCCGTTAAAAGAAAAATAAGTGGCATGAACGTGTCGGATCTCTTGTTGGCAATCTTTTCGGCCATAACCCTGAGAAAGGTCGAGAAATACATGGATATGGCGATTTTTTTGAATTTGCCGCAAAAATGCCATGCAATCTGGATCGATATAACCCAAAGGATGGGCGAGAAGCACGGCACAAGGCTGTGGGAGAGCATCCAGCATTTCCATCATGGCCTGAATATCCGCCTGCAAAATCATGCTTGCCTGTTCTGGTGGTAACACCGGATAGAAGCGTGGTTGCCAGTTGGCGGCGTAAACGGATTCAACCATACTCTGGCATATCCACTCTGGCATCAGACAATAACCTTGATGAGCCACAATGCGTAGATCTTCAAGAAAGAAGTTCCGGACGGAACTGCCGTAGCTCAATATCTGATGAAAAGGCATCATGGCATGATCCTGAGATGAAGGCGTTCAATATATCTGTTAGCTAATTGATCGTAGAATTCACTGTCTCTGCCCCATAGATCAATCTGGAGACCCGCATGAGGGCAATAGAGCATTTCCAGATGAGTAATCAGGCAAGTGATTCCCATTAACATCTCTCTTCCCTGATCACTGCAACCCCATTTCGCAGCATACCATTGCCCTGCACCATTATTTATCATCAGTGACCAGGCACAGGGTGTTTCTTTAACATCATAAGTGACAGCCAGATGATACTGATTACTTTTGGATAAAATACCAGAGAGATATTGTAGATCTTCACGATTCAGGCTGCGCATATCACTTCGCTGTGTCATTTTCCAGCTTCGGGCGTCTATATATAAGACATCCTGCCATAGTTGTTCAATTTGGCCCAAGGTACTGTAGCGAGTGAAAGTATGGTGAGTTCGCGCTTTCTTCAGGCTGCGTTTTAATCGTGCTGAATGTTGGGTCAGAAAATCAGTTAGGGTTGTCTTGGGCGGAATATCAACAACCGGAGCCAGCCATTTACTTTCTTCATGGCATTGTAAGCCGTGGCGCTGAGCCAAATCGTGCAGGTAGATATTGGCATGGGATTTAGCATTCAGATATTTAAATAAAACAGAGTGTTGTTTTAAAAGTGACAGTAGTTCTTTTTCTTCTTGATTGGTAAAAGAGAAATCGAAGAAAGTATTACTTTGCCATTGTTTCTGGTTTTCTTGCCAAACGAGATCGACATGCTCAAAGCGTTTAAATTCCGGATAACGCAGCACTGTTCCCAGACGCCATAAATGAGAAGTGGTTGGATTGGCAAAGGAGTCGGTCGGAGAAGGTTTTTGCCTGATGGCCTGACATATCAGTGCCACAATACTGTCTGGTGAAAGTTGTGAACTGTTCAGCACAATTTCGTCAGAGAAATTGTGATCCCATAAATTATCCCGTGCGACTTCTTTGATGCGGGATGTCGGCAAACGATCTTCTATGGCGCGCTCCTGATTACGGGTTATCAGTGTGGACTCTTGAGCGATAAGCCGATAATACAGAATCCGGGCATTTTTTCGCGCAAATAGGGAATTAATGGCGTCAATCTCTTCATGGTGAATGAAAACACCATCCAGAATGACCAAATCGCTGCCGGAATCAAGGCAATCATCAGCGACCTTTAAGAGTCGCAGGGTGTCTTCCATGATGATTTTCTGAGTGAGAAGCGATCTTGGTTCTACAAAATGGTGAAAGGTATCCCAGGGCAAATAGGAAACCGTTAATCCCTGTGCCAGCATTGTGTCTTTTAATCGATTGCAAGTCGTGGATTTCCCACTTGCCGGTGTTCCCCGAATAACAACAACGGTTTTATGCTTCATTATCCCAATACCTTTGATTGCCAACCTTGCATGATATCTACAATAGAATGCCCGTTAAAGATGGACTGATAATAATCATCATGACCAATTCTAGCGGCACGGTGCATGATTTGTTTTGCAGTATGGCGTAACTCAATTTTATGGTTGCTATTGCCCAAACACATTTCTTTGCCTTGTGTATTTGGTGCTGGTGGATAAAGCAATGCGCTGCAATTCCGTTCTGTCGCATGATAGTAAATTTGGATGGCTTTTTGCTGCGTAGTATTTTCAACAAACAACGCCTGCTCAGGATTAACTCCAAGTACCTCACTGAGAAATTCAGATGTATAAAGCGTAATATTGCGGTAATACACATCCAACATCATCTGCTCTTCATCGGTTCCCTGCGGATAAGTTGCATCCGGATTTTTGGCATAGAGACCATATAGACTTGTTGCAGGTAAAATAGCCTTGATATGGGGAATCAGTCGGTCAATATGCTGATGTAGCCCATTTTCAGATGTATCGACCCAATAAATTGGCGGTAACGGAATGTTGAGTTCTTCTAAAGTATAGGCAATGCCAGCTTCCAGCCATTCCCTCATCATTTTATGATTGGCCAGTTGCGGATCAAAATGCAACAAATCTGCCATCATGATCGCTTCATGGGATTGAAAATAGAGATATACAGGAACATTGTGGTACGCAGCAATGATTGCAGGCAGCACAGAATCAATTAAATCCTGTAGTGAAAGTCGGGCCGGAACGCCTTTTGCGTAACAGATGCAAGATCCTCCCAAAACATATTGGACAGGCTGATTGTTACCATTGAGCCGGGTAAAAAAAGGGTTATCTAAGATCATCATATTTTCCTTTCCATAACCCATCGCAAGGCAGCGCCATAAAGTGCATCATCAAGAGGTACCGGCAGACAAATCCGATCACTCACGATTGCACCATGTTTTTCCAGATTTGGTGCCGGAGTTGATGTTTTTTGCAGGCTCCAAGGGAAATTATCAGAATAGGGAGAAAGCTGATTTTTTATAATCGGGTGATTAGCCAAATCCCATGCTTTCCAATCATACAAGAGTGGTGAATGCCTGCTTTCTTTAGATAATTTGCTGCGTTTTAACCAGACAGACACAGGTATCGTACCTTCTGGGCGAGGATCGACCCACTCAGCCGGAAGATGTTTCACCAGTTCGTGATAACGTTCTGTCAATAAAACACGAAATTGATCGAGATTCTCTAATTGATGAATCAGCAATGCGGCCTGTATTTCATTGAATTTATTGTTGTCACCAAAACCGATACTGTTGCTCCAATCTGGGTAACCTTCTGCTGTACGTTCGGCCCCATGATCGGTCATCATGCAGGCATCTATAAACCGTGGATCATTTTTAGCAATCAGCAAACCGCCTTCACCACTACTGATTAATTTATTGGCCTGAAAACTAAAACAACCGTATTCTCCAAACGTACCTACAGGTTGGTTTTGATATTTCACGCCCATTGCCTGCGCACAATCTTCAATAACATGGACATCATTTTGTTGGCAGAGTCTGACAATCTCAGTAATGGAGGCAGGAGAGCCTTCCAGATGAACAACAATTATTGCCAGTGGCTTGGTATCAATTTGGTTTAAGGTCTTTTTTAATGCATCCGGACACATCATGCCGCTGTCATCGACATCAACAAGCACAGGAATTAACCCGCAACTGAGTACAGCATTAGCGGTTGCAATAAATGAGATTGAGGGAATGAGAACCCGTTGCCCTGTTTTTGGTCTGAGTCCAAGCAACGCGGCTTTGAGAGCCACAGTGCCATTAGTGAGCAGCCTGACATGTTGTGTATGCAGGATATTCTGTAACAGGCTTTCTGCCTGACGGCAATATTGGCTTTCAGTGGCGTATCTGAACACCGCTTTATTACCAAGTACAGTTTGCAAACGAAGTTGTACATTATCAGCAATCTTGGTATTACCGAGATAAGGTCTAAGGTATGACATGTTATTATCCTAATAATGAATATTTGTATTGATATTACCGACGTCAATGATTTACAGGCGCCGGTATTTTATTCATTTGAATCATCCAATAAACGACGATAGCGATCAGTAAAAGAATGGAGAAACTGACCACAGGTAAAAAAGACTGTATGGCATCCGGTGCAATTGAAGCCATGATTGCAGCTATTGGGAATGAAAAATTCATCGTTACCTGAAATAAAGAAAATAAACGGCCTTGTTGCATTTCCAATCCTTTTTGATAAATCGTTCTGGTCACTAATACGTTGAAATAAATGATTGCAATGTTATAGAGAAGATAGAAAAAGGCTTTTGCATAAAAAGGTTCTAATTTAAAAAACAGAACGCCAAATACTAACATACAGGAAAATATTGTGATGGGATAACGTTGGATACGATTATCAAAACGCGTCTTGCTAATCAGTGTGGTAAATAAAATAGGAATAAGTGCGCTGAATAAATAAAACAATGTCACTAATCCATAACTGTTATCAGCTAAACTTCCCATGACTACAACTGGCAATGCAACCATCAAAAATGCATTAGAGAAAATAGTAAATGCTACGGCAAAGGCAAAGGTTTTATAGTATCTCTGCTGAAAAATAGAGCGCAGGCCAGAATTTAACTGAGATTTTTGTTCCGCCGTGCGCTTTATCTTCATTCTCATCATAAGAGAGCAAACATAGAAATAGGGCAACAAAGAAAACAACTTGATAGCTACGATAGTATCGACTCCCTGAGTAATTCCCAGTAGAGCACCAAATCCTGGCCCAAGAGCAGAAATAAGTGAAGTAGCAATAACAATATAGAAAGAAACATTTAAATGTTTACCACCTTGCTGCTCTGCCCAATGATTCAGATCATGCCAGGCCACGCGTGACCACGGAATTTCATAAGCAAAGAGAAACTCTAATAATGAAATAAATAACAGCAAGATAACAGGCGAAAACTCCACTTTACTGAGTAGTAATATCAGTAACAATAAGGTGCTGAAAATTTCAATCAGTAATATAATAATACGAAACTTCCAAATGTCTGATGAGTAATCTATTTTATATCCCCATAATAAAGCACCAATGGAAGTAAACAGAAAGATAACACCCATATTGGCATAATAAGATGTCATTGCTGTATCTTCAGATAATAGGATATAGGGATATCCGACAGCAAGAATACTTGAGCCAACACCATTAATGAATAAAGAAATAAGAAACAGGTATCTTATCATCATATTAATCTTGTTTTGTTTTTATAACGGGATATGTTGTATAATGAAATTTATTATTGTAATTGTTTAAATATGCTTTGCACTCATGTTCATTTTTTGCAGAGCAAATAATATAGCCCATTTTTTCAGTGTAATGGGTATTGGAAAAACAGCTACCGGTTTTTGCATACTGCTCCCATTCAATAACATGCTCATCGATAATATCTTCTATGGGTGTAATGAATTCCACTCTGCCTATTGGCGGATTAAAAATGATCAGGCCTATACAATTTGCATCTGTTTTTTCTATATGATTTTCTGTATAAACAGAAGGTGGCGAAATTAGTGCATTGATAAAGACATCAAAAGCATGTTTATTGTAAGCTTGCGCGTGAAGATCAAATAGTTTAATGCCTGGTGGACGTGATGCTGTCTCACAAAGTACCAGTTCATTGGTATTTTCTTCAATGAAAATTTCAGTATGTGTGAAACCGTATTCTAAATTGAATGCCTGTAATACCTGCTGGTTAAATTTAAACAGCCTGTGACTATCTGGCGAATCTGGTCGCATAGTGTGCCATATAAAATGGCTGAGCTCAGTTTGTTCATCAGCAGTCTGATCGGTAGAAAGTAATGAGCAACAGTAAACCCCAATACCTTGATAGATAATTTTGTGCCGCAGAACCGCAGTATCAACATGCAACAAATTTCCTTGAATCTTTTCTTCCACCAGATACGCTTCAGGAGTATCAAGTTGTTGCAGTGTGCGGAGTAGAGAAGCAGGGTTTGAATGCGCAGTGACTCCCATAGACCCCCAAAATGAACGAGGTTTTACAATAAAACCAGATTGGTTGCCTTTATCTTTGGCTGATTGCTCGACTGACTCGACAAAACGCCGAAAATGTTCGGGTGAATTAAGCATTTCTGACGCTAGCGTAAATTTGGGGCAAGAAATCCCATTCTCATTGGCAAGATTCCGCATTACCCATTTATCCCTGAATGAACGTGCAACGTCCACCACATGATTATCTTGATTAATATCTGCTGCTATAGTGGCCATCAATTCAACATGAAGTTCAGAAAAAGCGATAAAGTAATCAATGTGAATAGGATCTGAGAGAATGGCCAGCGTGTCTTTGACCTGCTTAATCGCTGTTGTTATTCTTTTGCTGATATTCTCAGCCAGCGGATCATCAAGTACCAAATATGCCAGTGCGGAAGAGCAATCTGTCGAATCCAGCCATTTCTTTTTTATCAGTAGAATAATATTCAAATGATATTGATAACAGAGCTGGATAAAAAGCTCACTGTCTTTAATATCAGGCATACAAAAAATGACAGGCTTCCCGTGGTGAAAACTAGCCTTATTATTGATATGTATTTCTAGAGACATAGTTTTACCTTAATCTATTGGCAGGATCACAGCCTTTAATGCAGTCACAGGTAATGACGGGATACATTTTTTTACGGAAAAGAGAAAATTTGTCACCATGCCAGATATCGTGCAGTGAATTATCCAATATATTCCCCATGACATATTGATCCGGATTCGGTCGGTACATCGTGGTATCACAAGGATAAACTTTACCCGTTACTGCATCAATAAACAGCGTTGTTAGTGGAATGGTACAAGCTTTTTTGCTGGAGGAGTTATAACTTCCCATTTCTGCGCGCTGGTAATCTTCTTCATTACGACCAAAAATTTCGTAGTTGGCATCCATGAATAAATGACGTGAAATTTTATTGCTTTCCAGCAGTGTATTGATCTTATCCATGAATACTTTGATTTGTTCTGTATTGAGAAACAGCAAGGGATAATCTTTAATGGGGATCAGATTTACGCCATCCACACCCAGATTAGCCATTTTCAATAGGAATTTATCAATGGTGTCGTAATTTAATGAAGTCACGACATGATTGATAACGATGATAGAATCAGTTATTTCACGTTTGATGTATTCCATTGCATCATAAAGATTATTGGTTAACCAGCGAATGCCACGTGATTCTCCATTCTTTTCTGGTTCTACATGATCAATTGAAATATAAAACTTTCTGACAAGATGGCTCTTATTCTGTATGCGAGTGAAAATCTTTTTTGATAACGCAGTTCCATTAGTTGTGATTGAAATAGGTGTGTCTTTATTACAATCCAGAATGGTTAAGAAGTCTTTTGATAAAAAAGCCTCACCACCATGAATATTGACTTCCTGCGGAGCGAGTGCTTCCAATTCTTGCCAAAGTCTGACCATATCTATTTGCTTATGGGCATCAATTTGAGCCGTTTGCCATACATCACAAAATTCGCAACGTGCATTACAAATATTATTTATACGTATAAAGGCATAGTTAAGTTTAGGCGTCATGAAAAGACTTTTCGGATCAAGCCCGATAGGGTATTTCGCAATGGCAATTGTCGCTTCCATATTGTTTTCCAAGTATTAATGAGTCGAAAAGTAATATTATTAAATATTTTAAATTTAAAATAAGTTAATCTAATTAACAGGGTGAGTTTTTATTTTTATAGTTTTTTGACTCTACAGAAATTTCTCATGCATTCAATATCAAAAATAAATGTTTATGGTATTAATAAATGTAAATATTCATTTCTCTCCAAAAATCAAGAGAATAATTTTTTACATTATTTATTTGTGTGGGGGGGGTGTTACAGTATTTATTATTTTATAGGGGGCTATTCGCCCCTATAAGTTCAATTAATGCTCAGAGAGGATCTTGTTCACTGATTTGCTTTGTCAAACTAACAATCTCAGGCAGTAATTCAATAAATAATCCTATTTGCTGTAACACAAGCTGGACTTTGCCATTACTTTCAGAAGGCACCAGATTGATTCTTTCTATCAGGCGGATTGCAATAGCTTGCAGTGCATTATCATCAATCCGGCTCTGCTTCAATGCTAATTCAACATGGCAGATTGCATCGTTGAGAATATCCAAAATGGCTGGATCATTAAGTTTGTCACGATGCGCACCCAAGGCAGAAATATAGCTTAGCATCGTATGATTAAGGCACAGCAAACGGAAAGCCGATTCCTGAAATATACGGTAACTTTTGGGCTCCGATGCCATGTTTGAAATCACGGATGCCAGTTCTGCATCACAATTATGGGCATCACGACGGGCGACGCGGTAATCCAAACTATTGCTCTTGCCTTGATGGTATTGTATTAAGATCGCATTGAGATAACGGCAATTAGCTCCCATCGTCCGATTTATCACTTGGGGCAATTGACGGAACTTCCAATCCGGCCAAATGAAACTGACGGCAAGCAGGGCAATACCACAACCAATCAATGTGTCGATAATTCTTGGTAATGCGACTTCAAAGCCTTCACCTAATAGATTGAAGCTCAGCAATACCAGCAGTGTGATGAATAGCGTTGCATGTGCGTACTGACTATTGCGAAAGGCAAAAAATAATACACCTGAAATGACAATCAATATTAATTGTCCTTCAATGGAAGGTACGAAATAGAGAATTGGCAGGCCAATTAAAATCCCCGTCAATGTACCGATAACTCGCAAGGCTAAGCGCCGGCGGGTAGCACTATAGTTGGGTTGGCAGACAAATAAACTCGTCAGTAATATCCAATAACCGCGTTGTAAGTCAAACAGTTGAATAATGGCATAACCCGTACATAGCAGAGCAGACATCCGGATAGCATGGCGGAATAAGGCAGATTTTGGCGTTAAATTACTCCTTATCCTGAACCAGACATCCCTCCAGCCGGTTAAGGTTTCATCGGATAGCCGGGTTTCTTCTTGCTTGTCGTTTTGTTTATCATTTTGGACATTATTTTGGACATTATTTTGGGAGAATTTTTGAGAAAGATTCTGCGGAGGTCTTTGGGAAAATAAATATTGGTCAGAACAGAGACCGGCCAATTGAGCATCAATCGCACGTAAATTTTTCAAAAGATTATCAAATGCTATCATTTCAGCATCAGTGCCCTGCTGATTTTTCAAACGTTCAAGGGAACTTTCAAGGTAGTTGAATGCGTTCTCAAAACGTGGATTATGTTGATATTGTTGACGCAGAATAATAGATTGTGAAACTTGCTCACATGCCCTGACTTGCATGGAAAGCAATCGCTGAATACGAAACAGAATGTCACTGTGCCGAAAAATTTTCCTTAGCTTTTGATATTGGACATGAGATGAACTGGCTCGTTCATGAATATCTTGTGCAACAAAATAATAGTGCAATGTATGACGAGTGCCTCGTTGCCCTCGATCCCCTTTCAGACGGCTTAATAAAGAACTCTTGGCCTGATTGAGTGTTGTGACTAACGAACTATTCGCCATGGCAACATCAAACAGAAATTGTTTATATTCTTCAGCTTCTGCATCGGGATCAAATAGACTCGTTTTAGCATAGAGATAAATTGAAAGTTGCTGAAAACAACGTGCCAAATTTTCCTGCAATGGGCGAATGGGGAACAGCAAGTGACCGGTTAGTGTCAGTAAGTTATACCAGATTGCACCAATCAGCAGTAATACAGGCTGCTCATACCAGATAGGAAATATTGATGAACCCAGCATGGTATAAATGGCGATCAGCAAAGCACCGAAAGCAATGGTGGCATAGCGTTGTCCCAATGCGCCGAGCAGGATAAAGCCACAGGTCGATACTGCTAATCCAAGCATGAAAAACCACGGATAAGGAAACAGCAATGTGATAGAAGCGGAAGCCGCAAAGAAAGATATTAAGGTGATGATGAGATTGCGCAGTCGGCCAACTAAACGATCATCCAAATCAGTTAATGCTGCCGCAACGACACCCAGCAGCAATGGAATTGTTATTTTAAGTTCTTCTCCTAATAACCATGGAATGAGTGTGGTTCCTGTCAGTGCAATGAATATGCGGATATAATAGAGGACGTGACTGTTATACAGAAAATGGCGGGAGCTGGATAAAACCGTTCGCACAAAATACCCCTAACAACATTTACGTGATGAAGTAGTTCAACAATTTTCAGGTACGGTGCCACGACAATATGGAACTAAAATCAACGCAAATCGGCCAACGCCTCGCTCAGCATCCTTATAATCGGGTGCGTTTACTTAATGCTGGTATCGAAGTCAGCGGTGACAAACACCAGTACCTTATTCCATTTAATCAATTAATTGGTATTCAGTGTAAGCGAGGGATTGTCTGGGGGGAACTGGAATTTGAATTAGCTGAAGGAAAAGTCGTTCGTCTGCATGGTACTGAATGGCAGCAAACACAGCGTTTTTACCATTATCTGCTAAAAGAATGGCAAAAATGGAGCCTTGACATGAGTGATGTCACTGCGGATGTGCTTGCAGCTCAAGTCAATGAAATCAAAAAAATAGAGCAACAACATCGCTGGTTGAAAAGCGAAGATTTGGCGCTGTTACAACGACAAATTCAAGAGACATTTCAGGCATTACCTCTTCCATTACAGCGAATTGCACAATTTGAGACCTGTCGTGACGATTATCAGATTTGCGCGAGTTGGTTGGATGAGGGGGACAAGACAATTCAAGCCATTAATCAACAATGGATTGATCGCTCCTTAGTGCAATATGAGACGTTTTTCCACACCGTCGAGGCGTCACCACTTAATCGCTCACAGTGTCAGGCAGTGATTAATGGTGAAAAAAACATTCTGGTTTTAGCCGGGGCGGGCAGCGGAAAAACCTCTGTTCTGGTTGCGCGGGCAGGCTGGTTATTATTACGTCATCAGGCACTTCCTGAACAGATTTTATTGTTGGCTTTTGGTCGTCAGGCTGCCGATGAGATGAATGAACGAATTCAGGCTCGTTTGGGAACTCATCATTCCGAAACACAGGGAATAAAAGCAAAAACATTCCACGCTCTGGCCCTGTATATTATTCAGCAAGGTAGCAATAAAGAGCCCAAAATTAGCGAATTGGAAACTGATACCCAAACGCGGCGCGATTTTCTCATTCAGCAATGGCAAAAACAATGCGGAGAAAAAAAAGCACAGGCTAAAGGTTGGCGAGAATGGTTGGATGAAGAACTGGACTGGCAATTACCAGAAGGTGAATATTGGCATGATAAACAATTGACGACTCGTTTGTCTGCCCGTCTGGAACGTTGGATGGGATTAATGCGTATGCACGGTGGCAGCCAGAAAGAGATGATTGAGCAAGCTCCTGCCGTTTATTCAGACGCATTCCAGAAACGCATCCGGCTTATGGCACCTTTGTTGAAAGCTTGGAAAGCAGCATTAAAATCTGAGGGTGCTGTCGATTTTTCTGGTTTAATCCATCAGGCGGTGAATATCCTGGAAAAAGGGCGGTTTATCAGTCCATGGAAACACATTCTAGTGGATGAGTTTCAGGATATTTCGTCATTGAGAGACAAATTATTGATGGCATTGAAAGCACAAAATAAACAAAGTCATCTGTTCGCAACAGGAGATGACTGGCAGGCTATTTATCGCTTTAGTGGGACAGAATTAACATTGACGACGGCATTTCTTACCTATTTCGGAGAAGGTGCAGAATGTACGTTGGATGCAACTTATCGTTTCAATGATCGTATTGGTGAGATTGCCAACCGATTTATTCAACAAAATCCCCACCAATTAGCTAAAACACTCAATAGCCTGACAAAAGGTAATAAAAAGTCGGTTGTGATTTTACCGCAAGATCAATTGGAAGCATTATTCAATAAAATGAGTGGCTATGTTACTAAGCAAGAAACCATCTTATTATTGGCGCGCTACCATTATCTCAAACCCGAATTATTGAAAAAAGCACCAACCCGTTGGCCGAATCTGAAAATTGAATT
Organism: Xenorhabdus littoralis; assembly: GCF_033949345.1. Taxonomy (NCBI): domain Bacteria; kingdom Pseudomonadati; phylum Pseudomonadota; class Gammaproteobacteria; order Enterobacterales; family Morganellaceae; genus Xenorhabdus; species Xenorhabdus littoralis. Next base: position 13,458 of record NZ_VCDP01000058.1, on the reverse strand, counting down.
TATGACAATCCATGCATCGAAAGGACAGCAAGCGGATTATGTTATTATTTTGGGATTACAACAAGGAAGGGATGGTTTTCCGGCACCCGCGAGGGAATCCGTGATGGAGCAGGTTTTATTGCCACAGCCTGAAGAGTTTCCCGATGCGGAAGAGCGTCGTCTTTTATATGTTGCGCTTACACGGGCAAAAAAACAGGTTTGGTTGATGCAAGAGCCGAAAAATCCATCGGTATTCATTCATCAATTGGTGCAACTAGGTGTACCGACTCAGCGTAAACCCTAGAAAAAAATCAGATAAAAATTAAGATATTAAAAATAGGGAGAGTTTGGCTCTCCCGTTCATTATTCCAGATTATTTCAATCTCTCATTGAGATAGCCTTGATAATCTGGCACTGAAATATCTGTTTTTTCTGAAAAAAGTGTCGAGTTGATAATGAAATCGGCAGTTGAACGATTTGTAGCAACAGGAATATTCCAGACCGTTGCCAAGCGTAACAGTGCTTTCACATCGGGATCATGGGGAACTGCATTCAGAGGGTCCCAAAAGAAGATTAAAACATCGATTTTGCCTTCAGAAATCAAAGCACCAATTTGTTGATCTCCGCCCATTGGCCCACTCAGCATACTTGTAACAGACAGCCCAGTCTCTCGCTGAATCAAATACCCTGTAGTCCCTGTTGCATATAACGTATGTTTTCCTAACAAAGTGTTATGGGTCTTGACCCAATCCAACAGGGATTTTTTGCAGTGATCATGCGCTACAAGCGCGATACTTTTTGTTTCAGGCAAGGTGCGAACTGTTAATTCCATGGTGATACCTTTCTATGAATAAATCATTTACCATTTTTTTAAATGGCAAGATAATAAAAAACAATCGCAATTATCATAAATACTGTAGCAGATATACCCAATGGATTTCGAGTTGCAGACAACAAAGTTATAGCTGACAAAATAGCAATGTGAAAAGTGGAGGGTATAGGGCATATGGGAGGCCAAATGAGTGATCAATATATAGCAGGCATATTGAGAAAAACAAAAACGATAGCATTGGTCGGAGCGAGTGAAAAAACAGATCGTCCAAGTTATAAGGTGATGGCATACCTATTGAATCAAGGATATCAAGTCATTCCGGTCAGTCCTAAATTGGCGGGACAAACTTTACTGGGGCAACTTGTCATAAACCGCTTAGCAGATATTAAACAACCCGTTGATATGGTTGATGTGTTTCGCAAATCAGCGGCTACCTATGGTGTTGCCGAGGAAGCTATCGCCATAGGTGCAAAAGTGCTTTGGTTGCAAAAGGGCATCATTAATGAAGAGACAAAATCACTGGCAGAAAATGCAGGATTGGATGTAGTGATGGATCGTTGCCCCAAAATTGAAATTCCGCGCTTGGGTATGGAAAAATTGGGCATGGAAAAATAAGGAAGGCGGGGGCGCGTTTGCTATCCACCACCTTGTTGGAATGATTTGAGTAACGGTAATAAGAGAATTTAATTCCGTAGTCTTGGAGCTTGCAATTGGTTGCGAATAGACTCGGCCAACTCATCCAGAGAAGATTGTTCTGGATGATCGTCTGATATTTCGTAAGTCAATTGAGCCTCAGCCAGATAAGTATGGACAGGTTGCCCGTCATCACCTTCCATCACGACGTGATACCACGGAGCTGAGCGTAAGGTAGCATTAGATGCAATATCATTTTCCTGTGGCTGTTCTAAAGAATATTCAGCATCAATATCTACAACAACACCCAAGTAACCCAGCAGTCTATGTCGTACTTGCTGGCCGATACCGAATTTGCTGGCGATCATCATTGTCACCTCCCAAGAAACCTTGCAATGACTCTTATATAAGGACAGTAAGGTAAATTTCAAGCGCACACCCGGTAGCCGGAATTTTTGCATGACTTTTAAAACCAAAATGGCATGTGACAGCCATCCCATAATTTCAGGTTAGCTGTTGCGTATATAAAACACAATACCAAAAGTAGGTTCAACGTTCCAAAATTCTTATTATTTTATCGAGGAGGAACGCAATAATGACTCAATACAGTATCGCAATTAATGTTTATGGAAGAGTACAGGGAGTCGGATTCCGTTATCAAACTTACCATTGGGCGAAGAAAAATAAGCTGAAGGGATATGTTCGTAATATGAATGATGGCAGCGTTAAAATTGTTGCTTGTGGTAATGATGAACAAATCAAAAAATTAACACACTGGCTGGAGCAAGGTGGTCCGCCCGGTGCCAATATTGAACATTTCCAATCTCAGTTTTGTGACTCAGAAGAGATGGATGATTTCAGCATCCGTCATTAGCGACGGATGACTAAATCAAATACATTTAACGGGTTTCGGAAGGCCTGCAATTTTTGTGGCTTGTTTTGCAGGTCCTTTGGGAAATAGTCGATAGAGATAACGGCTGTTTCCTTTCTCTTCACCATGCCTTTGTGAGATTGCTTTGACTAACATACGAATAGCGGGAGAAGTATTAAATTCTTCATAGAATTCACGCACAAAACGTATCACCTCCCAATGCTGTTCGGTCAGAGTGATTGCTTCCTGCTCGGCAAGTAGAGGAGCCATAGCTTCCTGCCAATCACGGCTGTTTTTTAGATAACCTTGCGCATCAGTTTCGATCTCGCGATCTTCAAATACCAACATAATATTTTAACCATCCAATAACGATGACTGCAATTTAGCAAAAAACACCACTATTCCCAAGAAAGATCGCCTGATGTGCTGGATAAATAGACTAATAGATAGCAATATGAGTAAATTAACGGCAGTTGAACAGATAAGTACTTTACATTGATAACTGTGATGTTTATAGTGCTCGACATCGCGGAGGGGTGGCCGAGCGGCTGAAGGCAGCGGTCTTGAAAACCGCCGATGGGAAACCATCCGAGAGTTCGAATCTCTCCTCCTCCGCCATCTACACATATCCTAACGTCTCTTCAAGTCTACTTTCCCTAGTAAAATCAAAGAAAAAACTAATATTTCCTTATATCAAGGTCTACAGTAGTCTTCCTAAATCTCTACAATTTGTTGTATAGTTTTTTGTATAGAAATTCCCTATACATTTTTTCTATACAATATTGGGTGGTTTATGAAGCTAACAGACTTGGCAATCAAACGAGCCAAACCAAAGGAAAAAGCCTATACGCTGGCGGATGGTAACGGTCTATCTTTGTTAATCGATACCAAGGGTTCTAAAGGTTGGCGATACGTTATCAATTTGCGGGTAAAACCAAAATGATCTCATTAGGGGTTTATCCAGTAGTAACACTCACGGAAGCCAGAGCTAAACGTGATGAAGCAAGAAAGCTGGTGGCCAATGGAATTAATCCGAGTGAAGCCAGAAAAGCGGAAAAAACGGCGGCTATTAATCAAACAGAACATACATTTAAGAATATTGCGCTTGAATGGTATAACAGCCGCAAGGATAGGTGGTCGGTTGGTTACCGTGAAGATATGATGTCCGCATTTGAAAATGATGTATTTCCTTATATAGGTGATCGTCCGATTGCAGAAATAAAGCCACTCGAACTATTGGAAGTCCTTTCTATTATGGAAAAGAGAGGAACGACAGAAAAGTTGAAGAAAGTTCGGCAACGCTGCGGTGAGGTGTGGAAATATGCAATCATTACTGGTAGGGCAGAATATAATCCAGCGCCAGATTTAGCGAGTGTCTTTATCCCTCATAAGCGTGAACATTACGCCCATCTTTCAGTCGGTGAATTACCTGAATTTCTGCGCTCTATTGATAAATATATGGGTAGCCAAATTGTCAGAACGGCTTTGCGTATTCTTATATTAACGGGAGTTCGCCCCGGTGAATTACGCAAGGCTGAATGGTCAGAGATTGATTTAGATAAGGCTGTTTGGGAAATATCGGCTGAAAAAATGAAAATGCGACGTGCTCATATTGTGCCATTATCAGAGCAAGTTATTAATTTATTGAAGCAGATACAGCCTATTAGTGGTAGTTATCAATATGTTTTCCCAAGTCGTACAGATTATAGAAAGCATCTTTCTGATATGGCACTCAATACCATGATCCGCCGAATGGGATATTCAGGGCGAGCTACAGGCCACGGATTCCGCCACACCATGAGCACTATCTTGCATGAACAAAACTACCCATCTGAATGGATTGAAACCCAGCTTGCTCATGTTGATAAGAACAGCATCCGGGGAACTTACAATCATGCCCAATATTTGGATGGTCGCTGGGAGATGCTTCAATGGTATGCCGACTATATGGACGCACTCGAACAAGGCGGAAATGTGGTGCATGGCAAGTTTAAGAAGCATGCTTAATTGGATGAATAGACAGCGATAATTGTCTTTAGTAGACTGCCCAAGACGTTAAAGAATAAAGCTATGCCTAGGGTCGCTCCCGAAACTCCGTACACCTCTATGGACTGGCATAGCTCCTACCAATAGAGGACATGGGGTGGCAAGATGGCAAGGGCAAAGCCTAAAGAAATTATTTCATGGTTTGATGTGCGCAGATACGACCAATTATTAGATTTAACTGTGTTAGAGGTTATTGATGATTTAAAAGGTAGAGTAACTCTTTTATATGATTATAAAGATGAGGGAAATATAGATAATAATTTACCAAACATTGATATAAATGAAATGAGGGAATCCATATTTCGAGGGTTAGAAAAAGGGTTAGTTAATTACAATAGTCTAATTTTCCATGATATAATTTCAGATTCACATGATAGTCTTAATGAGGAAAGTCACTCAGTTATAAAAGATGAATCCTTTGATAAAAGTCAAGAGGTTGAATTCATTGTAAATGGACATCCTATCAGGTGTGTTGATTTTTTTAATAAAGAATATGATGAGTATTCTGTTGAGGGAGAGTCTTGCAATTTGTTTAATGTTGGCGATTTGGTATCCTACTACAAAGCCTTATTAAGGCAAGGTGACATAACAGAGGAGGCTAATAGGCCTGTAAAAATAGGTGATGGGAAGATTTTTTCGAGTATAAACAGAGTCGGTTATTTAGGAGATTGGTTTAATGATGAGTTGATAGTGAAATTTAATATAGGAGATTATTCTGATGATGAATTAATTACAGAATTCAAAGGGCTCTTAAAAACATGGAGACTTGGAACAGGAATAGCAGAGCCAGAAAAAAATAACAATAGAATTGGATTGTCGTCATTAAAGAAAATATTCACTTACAAAGTGTTTTCTTTCATTGATTTAATGCTATGGGAGAAAATAAACCAAAAGAAAATCAGCAATGAATTATATGCTAGATTATTATTTCCTCTAAGTGAAGGGAATATAATGGGAGGGATTCAAATTAAAGATACCATTAGGCCATTCGTTGAAAGAGTAGTTTTTGGTGATTTTTTACGATATTTATCGTTCTATGTAAAGAAAAATGAATACCTTAAAGATATGAGATTTTCAGATGTAATGAAACTCACCGAAGTTTAAGACTGATAATTTTGGTAGATAAATCATTTTTGTGATTATGTCTATCTAAAACAGAACGATGATATGAAAATACTTCCTGTAATCAAACAACGTCCATTACAACATCTCAAGGACTGGATAACAGGGGGCTACATGCCAACAACTATCACACCAAAAGAAAACCTTATCCGCTTACCCGAAGTTCAGCGCAGAACGGGTTACGGCAAAGCGTGGATCTACAAACTCATCGCGGATGGTAAATTTCCAAAACAAGTAAAAATTGGCACCCGATCAGTTGCTTTTCTTGAATCAGAAATTGATTGCTGGATAGATCAACGTATCGCTGAATCTCGCGGCGAGGTGATGTAATGCCAAAATTTATATTACCTACCGACGAACAGCGAAAATATATTCTTTCTGCCTATGGTGAATTTGAAAGGCGAATAAGAGAAAGAGAACGAGAAAAAATATCCGGTATTTCTCGCAGCCATTGCCATAAATTGGAAGGCTTAGGTTTATTTCCGCCTCGCTGTCATTTTGGGCGTAATTCCTGTGCATGGTTATTAAGCGATGTTCTATGGTGGGTACGCAACCCGCCAACAGTAGACAATGTAAATAACCCATACAGCCGCAAGCTTGCTAATTAAGGAATAACATCATGGAAAAATTAACTGCCTTGATTGGCAGCGGTCAAATTTACCCTGAAAACAGCCAGAACGATATTTCAATTATCCGTAAGGAGGTTATTTCGGGTAACTGGACGGCAATTAACAAGGGTATTTGCACACTCACCGATCTGGGCTTACGTCATAACGGTCAGGGATTAGTTTGGCTTAATTCCGGTGTGTCGGTTCATGATGCAGAAAGTGATACAGGGCTAATAGGAAAAGCTAAAGTATCATTCGATTATCATGCGTCGTTATGTCCAAGTAACGCATTGGAAAATAATGATTTTTGTCGTGGTGTCCACCCTCATAAAGTAGACAGTTATTGTTTGCTGATATTGTCAGAATCGAATTCATGGGTTGAATACTGGCATAGAAAAGATGGCAAAGCATTGACGACTTTTGCAGTACAGGTACTCACCAATGAAAGGCAGGAGGCTTTTGATAATTGGTTTATCTATCGCCACCCTATACAGCAAGATAAATATACCGTTATAAACGCAGAAAAAGATAAGACGCTGGTTCAGGAATATATTCGCCACGGCTGGTTATGTGAATCCGTTTATGAACTTTCCTTGCCGGTGAAAAGCAATATTGAGTTTGGTCGCTTAATGGCTCGATTAGGCTATATCAAAATCCGAACTGCTAAGATCACGGGACATAAAGAAACGTTCTGGGTTTATCGTTCCCCTGAAAAGGGGTTGAGTGCCAGAGAAAAGCAACCTTGCATTGATGCCAGCTATGCGGCGGTGGTAAGGCGTGTTTCTCATGGAAAACAATCGTTATGTCCAAATAACAAATTGAAAAATAATGGATTTATGCCATTTGTCCAGTATGCAAAACGACCAGTCAGAACATTTGAGCGCATTGCTGTCGATGGCCAGTGGCTCTATGTCTATGCCGATCATATTCGTTTTCTGACGAAGAAGCGTCACCGTGTCGAAGGTGTTCGGGTTCAGGGTTATACGGCTCGCCGAAGCGCTGAACGACACAGCCCAGCATGCGGATTTTGAAATCCATCACCGTGAGGGTTTCCTCAAATGGTAAATCATATTGATGTCCGTTCAGTGAAAACTGCGGCGCAGGATCACTGGCAAAATGTGTTATCGGCCTGTGGGGTGGAAGTTCCGGCAAAGGGCAAGCATGGCGCTTGCCCCATCTGTGGGGGGACTGACCGCTTTCACTTTATCGACGACCACGGTAACGGAGACTGGCATTGTCGCCAATGTGATAACCCGAATTACGGGGATGGGCTGGATTTATTGATGAGGGCCAAAGGGATCACCCTGATTGAAGCGGCAAAGGCGGTGTCTGATGTCTTGGCGCTCCCCTTACCGGAACCCAAGCCTGCCAGAAAGGAGGCGCCCAAACCGGAGGCTCCTGTACAGTCAGCCATTGAGGAAGCCACAAGGCTTATACAATGTTCTGCCCTGGGCGAATCGGACTACCTGAAACGTAAAGGACTTCATCACCCCGTCAGGCTGTTATCCGACGGCACTATTATTCTGCCTGTGCAGCGTGGGGATGAATTGACGGGAGGCCAGACGATTAAGCCGGACGGTAAAAAACGGTTTATTACGGGCACGAAGAAAAAGGGGAGTTTTACCCCTTTATCAGCACTGAGCGGCTCGCCGGATACGGTGCTGATTGCTGAGGGTTACGCAACGGCTTTAACGGTCAGTCAATTACATGAGGGACTGACTCTGGCGGCGTTTGATGCAGGTAATTTATTGCCTGTCTCGCAATGGGTCAGGAAACATTATCCCGACGCGAAAATTATTATCGCGGCGGATAACGACATCAAGCCAGACGAACCCAATAAGGGCAAAAATTCAGCCGAAAAAGCGGCTAAGGCTATTGATGGATGGGTATCTGTACCCCCTACAGAAGATAAAGCCGACTGGGACGACTACCGTCAGCAGCATAGCATTGAGGCGGCCAAACAGGCCTTTAGCCACGGGTTATATCAGGCAGGAAAGAAAGAAGCCGTATCAGAAGCCGTGGTGATCCCGTTGGACGCCCCCCGTGAAAAAGAACGTGATCCGCTAATACCGTTTATTGATGCGCGTGATAACGGGGTTTTTTATGTGACGCCCAAGCTGGACAAAGAAACCGGGGAAATCATCAAACCCGAACAATGGTTGTGCTCCCCCGTGGAAGTCATCGGGACAGGCATTGATGAAAACGAGGAGCAGTACCTGATTGTCCGCTGGCAGGCCAAGGGTAATAAAGAGCCTGTCATTAAAGGGATTGCCGCGGCCGATATCGGCGAGCGCGAGGGCTGGCGAATGCTCAAGGCGGGCGGGGTACAGGTCACCACGAAAAGCAATCTCAGGGCGATTCTGGCGGACTGGCTGATCCGTAGCTATACAAAGGAAATCTGGAGCATGACCGCAAAATCAGGCTGGCATAAAGGGGCCTATATCATGCCGGACGGCTCCGTGATAGGTGTTCCAGAGCAGCCGGTGTTGTTTAACGGGGGCAGTGCCGCGGCCAATGCATACACGGTGTCAGGCACGACGGCAGGCTGGCGTCAGCATGTGGCCCGGCTGGCAGGCAATAACCCGTTTATGATGCTGGGGGTGGCAACAGCATTAGCGGCACCAATGACGGGGATTGTCGGGGCGGATGGGTTCGGGGTGCATCTGTATGCCCAGTCCACGGCGGGAAAAACCACCACGGCAGATATTGCCACCAGTCTGTACGGTAAACCGGATGAACAGCGGCTGACGTGGTACGGCACCGCATTGGGGATCGCCAACGAGGCACTGGCACACAATGACGGGCTATTGTCACTCGATGAGGTGGGACAGGGGGCAAACCCGAAACATGTTCATACCTCCGCCTATACCCTGTTCAATGGCAAGGGGAAGATACAGGGGGCGAAAGAAGGCGGCAACCGACCTTTAGCCAGTTGGCGGACGGTGGCCATCAGTACCGGGGAAAAAGATATTCCCACGTTCCTGATGGAAGCGGGGATCAAGACTAATGCCGGGCAATTGGTCCGGTTGCTGAATATCTCGATGGAAAGGGCGAAAAACTTACATGGGCTGGACAGCGGTAAGGCCCATGCAGACGCCTTAAAACGGGGCTGCCGTGAACATCATGGGGCTGCCGGGCGTGAGTGGATCAGTTACTTATCATCACACCAGAAGGAAGCGAAAAAAGCCTATCTCGACGCCCAGTCACGCTGGTGCAAGCTGATACCGGAAAGCTACGGCGAACAGGTGCATCGGGTCAGCGATCGCTTTGCCGTGCTGGAGGCCGCCTTAATGCTGGGCCGGGTTATCACGGGCTGGGATAAGCAGCACTGCCGGGATGTGCTGCAATATATCTTCAATGTGTGGGTGGCTGAGTTCGGCACAGGCAACAAAGAACTGGAGCAGATTGTCGAGCAGGCCGTGGATTTCCTGAATGCCCACGGCATGAGCCGTTATGCCCCGTTGCCCTACGACGAGCGGGACTTACCCATCCGGGACTTAGCCGGATACCGAGAAAGGAAAGGGCTGCATGAGGATGATCCGGTGGTGTTCTATACCTTGCCGGCCACCTTTAAGCAGGAGATCGCCCGGGGCTTTAACGCGGACATGTTCGCCGATACGTTGGTGAAAAACGGGATACTGCGCAAGCCGGCCAGTGGGCGCAGTTATCAGGGTAAGACGCCGCGTCTTAAGCATCTGGGGGGCATTCAGCAACGGGCTTACATCATGGTGTTAGTGCCGGAGTCCGAAGAAGAAGCCTGATCTTTCATGTGAGAGAAAAAAGGTGTTGTCTCGGTTGTCTCAGTTGTCTCATTTTTATTAATACAATGAATTATAAGATTTTTTATTTTTAGATTGAGACAACATGAGGCAACTCACCGGGGTTTTGAGACAACATCAAATCGGGGACAGGCTTCTTTCTGGCCGGCATTGGGTAGCACGTTGCCGGGGTATTCCGCCAAACAGGCATAAGCCGCCTGTCTCTCAGCCGACATAGCAGAGGCATTATGGGAAAGTTACATCAATTACACCGCCGGAAAATAAACGGCTTCACGGGCATGTTGCAAGCAGATAAACCATTCGAAGAAAAATCCCATGTTCGGGAATTCAGCGACAAGATTATTTTTAGTTTAGCGGGGGAGACAAAATAATGACAGACAACACAGCACACAAAACACTTTTCACCCTTCCTGAACCGGGCCACAGTACCGCAATTGCCACGGTGAAGCCGTTGCCTGTTCAGCGCAAGATCACCGGCAACAAACAGGTGGATGCTTATCTGTGGGTACTGGAGGTCATTAAGACTAATGAACCCGCTCACCTTGACGCGGCAGAAGCCGCCCTGAAAAAACTGAAAATTACCCCGAAAGCGGCGCAGCAGAAATATGCTGACTACCTGATGAAGTCGGGCGCCCATGCTTTTCAGGTTGCCTTTGGCACCATGAGCATGGATAACCCGCAAGGCTATATTAATCGGGCGAAAGAGCAGATCAAAGACGCGGCAAAGGTCAGGGCGACTTTTGCCAGTTATGAAGCAGCACTGGAACTGACTGAACCCGAGAAACTCATGCTGGTGGGGGAACTGGCCGAAATCTATGAACCTTTCCACTACTGGAACGAAGAAGAGCACGCTGAAGGGTGTATGCACGGTGATCGCATTAACGAAGTAGATGTACTCCGTAAAGCAATCGCGAAAGGGTTTGCCGAACAGCTCCCCGAACCGTACACCTTGTCTGATGTGGTGCGTGAGTTCCTTTATTGGGACTGGTTGTATCAGATGCGCAGTGTGGCTGCCAAAGAACTGGATCCGGGCGGGTTTGGTGATGGTGAAAGATATTATATCTATGACCGGGAAGAGTATCTTGAAGAAAAACTGGCCACCCTCCAAGCCATTAACCGTCAGGAAGCGATAGACGTCTGCAAATGGGTGCTGGACGAAGGGCGATTTGATGATCGTTCAGACCTGACTGACAGAATTATCCTGAATCTGGTGGGGGAGTGTGCTGATGCGTGACATGCGAATAATACTCAATCAGTGGGGAGCATGGGCCAGTGAGGGAAATACTGAGGTGGATTGGACACCTGTTGCCGCCGGATTTAAGGGATTAATCCCCAGTACCCGAAAGACCCGCGCCCAGTGTTGTGATGATGATGGTATTGCGCTGGATGCTGCCGTTCTGCGACTGAAAAAGTATCACTCTTACTATTATCAGCTCATCGTATTGCACTACATCAAGGCTTGCACACTGCGGACAATGGGCAACAAGTTAGGTATCTCTCATAACGAAGTGGCAAAACGCTTACAGGCTGCTGAGGGATTTATTGAAGGCGTCTTGGCAGTTTCAGGGGTGACGTTGGAAGCTGATAAAGGTGTGCAAAAATAAACCGTTAACAAGGTTGCGTAATTACAAAAGTCGGTATATTGTGATAAGAGTGATAGCAATGTCACACAGCTTATTAATTTCAGACCTCGCTCCGGCGGGGTTTTTTAATACCCTATTTTCAATAAAGGGTATTTCACCAGCACCAAATTTCAAATTTACACCCCAACCGATACCCATGACTGCGGATAATCAGATTTTGTAATATGTCGCCCGATATTAAGGCGTATTAATGTCTGTGTAAGGGTATTCGATTGAAGTAAAAATCCGACCTAAGTAATATTAACTGGCTGTTTATTAGTAAGATGAATGACCTTGAACTTTAACAAATAATAAGTGAGGGATTTATGTCTGAAGTTAATAAGCTGGATAATACTGCATGTCCGTTTAATCCTGAGCAATATAAGAAAAAGATTGAAATTGATGATATAGCACCTGCCGGTTCTTTCCCGTGGGCAATGATTAAAGTGTATCTAGGAAAGCAGGTTAGTCGTAATGGCTGGGCTTCATCCGATGAATATATAAAACTTATTCCTGCTTCAACAGGCAGTGACGGAAAAAATATTCCACCTCAAATTTGGATAGTTGATAAAGATGATGAACAAACTTGGCAACCAACACAAGAAGATATGGTGGCATGTGATTGGGCGTTAAATTGCATGTTGTCTTTTGATCTTAAGGTAGAGACTGCGCGAGATGATCTTGATGATGGTGGCAATTCAAAAAATGATAATCAATATTGGGGATATGCGAGTGTTGATTTTAACCATGTATCTGCTTTCGGTACGTTGACTAACCTTCAAAGCACTATAGGGGTTGGAAGCATCTCAGAATTCTATTTCTTAGAGGTTCCCATCGGTAGCTTTTATGCAATAGAATTGGCAGTTGATACTGAAAACCAACCAGGCTTAAGAAGTAAGAGTCTTGAAGTAACGGTTAACGGTTCAACTTATAATCTTGGCTCCAGTCTTGGGAGCTCTCAAAATTTCTTCTTGTATGATCTTAGTGATGCAACAAAGCAACAACAAGGTGACCTGCTGAAATTAAGCGATTTACTGAAACAAAATGTAGGCAAAACACTGCATTTTTGCTTCAACTGGAAATAATCACCCAAATCTACACCCTGAATTCAAGACCTCGCACTCGCGGGGCTTTTTCATATCTGGCAGTTGTCAACTCTGAGTTTAGAACTCGATCAGTGTCGAACAGCACCCCATAGTATTTATGAATCAATAGATTAACATTGATTTTAACCATTTCGAGCAACACCTCGAATTGGTATAGAGGGCATCCATGAAAGACGAATTTGAATGGGTTTAACCAACTCACCGATAATTCCGGATAGTTCAATCAAGGCTGCGCATGGTGTGGTTTTTTTATTTAAGAGAGGTAGTTATGAAATTTGAAGATTTACCAGTCGATATTCAGTTGGTTGCCGTAAATTGCTTGGCTCGATTAATTATTGAGCGACCACACATTGAAAAAGAGCCAATGGAGAAATTGGCTCGGAATATTAAAAATGCCTTTGTTAGTTTATATTATCAAAATTAATATCTTTCTCTCCGGTAATTCCGGATAGTTCAAATTTACTCGTTATTGTTTCGATACTTTTTACGTAGTCTGATTCCAAGATTGATAAGATAAATAGCTAATAAACTTTCAACTGAGTTATACAGCCAATCCACCTCAATATCAGATGTCATCCACTTTAAAATTGATAGCGCGAATAAAAATATCCCACCGAAGATGAATGCTAGAGGTGTTTTATCACCGAGTGGTAATTTTTCTAATTGTGACATATTAAATCCTTATAATATTTAGCGATGGTTATTTGATGTAAGTTTCACATATTCGGTTATTCCGAACAACTGAATCCTGTAGCCATAAATATTTCGGTAGCGCGAGACAGTCCAACTGAACTAAATCAGCCAACATATATAAGGCTGCGCTCCGGCGTGGCCTTTTTTGTTTATGGCTTTAGCCAGTT
>NZ_VCDP01000057.1:0-537 GCF_033949345.1 Xenorhabdus littoralis | reverse complement strand
ATCACCAAAGCTATCTCGGGGTCACTGGAATAAAAGGAATGATAGAGGTAGACGCCAGTCAGACCGAAAGCGATTAATAATGCTAGAATTAAACTACCGCGCCGCTGACCTATATGTTGTAACAGATTCATTCTATACCTCGTCCTGAAGCACTATCCTGAATAATGGGTATGAGAAAATAACATTCTTACCCCCATCATGGTTTGTGCTATTTCCTGCTTACCACGGCTTGGCAATTGCCAGTGTGATCAAATAGCGCTCTTCATTAGGATGCCTGTCATCTTTGAAACGGGCCAAACTCAGCATGATCTGATACTGATCAGCGGCTCGTAAATAGGTCGTTCCAGCACCGCCTTTCATATTGCGAAGACTCTCATGTAACTCAGGTGTATTCACCAGAGGTAGGAATTCCTTAGTGTACTTAGACACCCAACCCGCTTTACGCCACTGCTCTTGTAAATCTAGTACAACTTTGATTGCATCGTTATAGAGTAGTGGTTCGATTTGTGGCGACATGCGTACGCTATTGATTATTCC
>NZ_VCDP01000056.1:0-74439 GCF_033949345.1 Xenorhabdus littoralis | reverse complement strand
CAGGGACAGCTAATTGCGAAATTGACCAGTCAAGAAGCCATAAAAGATTTACTGGTTTCACTCTCTCTTGAAGGGCAAGGCTTTGTTCATGCTCAACATCCTGTTTCCTTTACCATAAACCCCAAGGACTACAAAATTAAAGAATTCAATATTGAACCACAAAAACCATTTTTAACAGCAGATGGCAAGCAAGAATATACCTATAAAGCAATTATCATAGATGAAAATGGCAATATTTTGCGTAAAAAAGAAGTCGCTAATGTAAAGTGGGACAAAAATATAAAGGATGTTGCAGGACTAATTTTAACACCAACAAATGCGGGAACTGTAACTACAAGCGAAGCAGGGGAATTAATAGCCAAGCTGAGCAGTAAAGATAAGGTAGATGATGTCTTGGTTTCACTCTCTATTGAAGGGCATTCTCCTGTTTTTGTAGATAAAAAACAGGTAGTATCCTTTAAGCCGGAACAAATGTCAGAAATAGATGTTTCGCCAACAACAGCGATATTGGTAAATAAAGCCTACACCCTTACGATCAAAGTGACTGATGCCACAAGTGAGGCTGAGCCTAATAAACAAGTTAACTGGTCTATAAAAGACACCAGCCAACAAGGTTTAACATTCAATCCTAAAATCAGCACTACCAACAATAGTGGTGAAGCTACTACCCTATTGACAAGTTCTCAGGTTAATCAAAACGTGATAGTTGTGGCTTCAGTAGATGGAGTAGGAACAAAAGAAACCAAAACTCCCCTAGAGTTCGGATGGCCAATAATTCATAAACCGACGTTTATACCAGCCAGTGGAAATGTAATTGCTGATGCGGATAAACATCCTGATCACGCTTACCACTATACTGCAAAAGTATACCTTCCTGATAACAACGCTATTTATACAGAGCAAGATATTAAATTTAAATGGCGATTAAAACCTCTGGCTGATGGTACTGAACCCAAAAATACTTGGTTATCAGAAACAGGAGACGTTACTGTTAAACCAGATGGAACATTACAAGTTCAACTAATGAGCAGCCAATTAGATCCTGTAGTAACAGATGCTGTAGTCTGTCTGGCGGTAGTCGATAAAAATTCCACTGGAATTCCTTCTACAGAACAGTGTGCTGATCCTGTGAGTTTTGCAAAACCGGCGGAGAATTTAAAGATAGACAGTCTTCATGTTGAATTTGATCCTAGTCAACCCATCATGGGTGGTAGTGCCAATCAATATATCTATACTGCAAAAATTGTTAAGTCCGATGCACCTAATACAGAACTGCCTGATGGGTATAAAGTGGATGCCACATGGGCCACAGAACAAACTCCCAATGGTTATAATGGTAAACCTGAGTGGATAATAACCAGTGACAATACAGTAAAAAATGGTGTGATCACGGCTAAATTAAGCAGTCAGGTTGGTATTGGTGATATTAAGAATGGTCAGGTAACTGACGGTCTAATGATAAAATTAACTGTACCAGCGGGAGAAGGAAAAACTGACTCGAAGGAAGCAGATCACTCTGTTGCTTTTGACACGCCGGTTAAACCAGCGGGGATTATTGTCTATGTAAAAGAAGCTGATGGTATAACAATTAAGAAAAGTAAAATATTTGAAGATCAAAATAGGCCTAGTAATTCATTTAGTAATATGTACATAAAATTATTCGATTTATCAATAAAGAAAGACGTTATGGCGGAAGGTGGAAAAATTATTGAGTCCTTAGGCTTTGGTGATGATAACAATGATTTTAATACCATAGATACGACTACAGGAGAAATACCTATAGGCAATCCTGCTCAGAATAGTATAAAGACCTCTATAACTATTCGAAGAGTCAATAATGCTAAATATGCTTATAAATATTCTTTTTGGATTAAAAATCTAGTCCGACCGCAGATTATTCAAGGCAATTACCCCAGCGGAATTGTGGATCAAAACAGTAACCCTACATGTGTAGATCCTTATGTAACTGGTTTGCGTGACGTTAATGAAGTTGATATAGGTATTAGTGAAAATAGTAAATACTCCTTAAACAATGAATTCCCACATAGTTATGATTGGGGACTTCTTGATTCAGTTACTCCATTCCCACCAGTAACTTCAAAAATTATTGCAAAATATAAAAATACAAGTCAAGGCTCATTTACTTATGATATCAAAAAAGATCACTTAATAGTCAATGAAAATGAATTGTATGGTTATTTACTTTGTATTGTGAGTTATTTCCCTTAGCAACTATAAAAAATCATATTCTGAAAAATTTCTTGTGGGATTGTCACAGTAAAAGTCCGCCTTCTATGAAGGCGGCATTGATTTAGCCCAGAGGGGTGTACTAAAATCCCTAAAAAAGTCTCTGCCACTTCTGTTACTTTAAAACCTAAAAGCCAATAAGGCAGAGACAAAACCTGCTGCTGACCACCGCCACAGGAGGCTGTCTCTTGATCACAAGTCTTGCTCGATAGATCGTGCCAGCTCATAACCTTCAAGGATGGTTTGTAACCTTAGCCATCCTTCCCACAACGTTTTGACTGAGGCTCTACCATTTTGCTTGCTATTTTTCCAACCGCCTAATTTGGCAAGGTGCTCGTAAGCCTATTTAGCCGTAGGTGGGGTTTCAGGATTTGCTTTGAACTCTTAGTTTTTCTACATGAGTCCCTTCGCTTTTCCAGATTTTATGATATTCCTCGATGAGCCCGCGTTTTTCGTAATAACCCACGATTTTAAGGGCATCATCTTTATTATTGATCGGCTCATTCGTTAAAATATGCCAAATGAGCTGCTTATCCTCACTCCCTATTCCTGAGCAGCCTACATAGTAGAGAGGGATTGCATTCCCCTTTCTATTGGACGGGGTTTTCAATGTGACAGGCGCATATTTTATATCAAGAGTCACAATTTTTGCCTTCCGCCCCCTCTTTGAGCTAACCGTATTTGTCGTTGCCCGACACGCTTAAGCTCGGAGGAAAATTGATATAATTTATTTGAGTCTTCAATGAGGTGTCTACTCATCATTGAACGAACCACAAAACGTTGGTTATTCGATACTTTATAGATTAAATAGTCATAAATATCTGCTTCACGATCACAGACAGAAATAATATTTGCCATTGCATCCCCTAAACGAGAAGCCATATTTCTTGATGCCCTTTCCCATTTATACCCTTCTTTTTCTTCATAGGGGCGTTTAAGATGATGACGACGAATGCCGCGAGTTTTTATGTCTCTTGTCCATCGTTGTGGTTCAATCAACCCCATAATGTCATTTTCATTTGGCGCATATAACAAAATGCTGTGGGCGAAAAATCCTCGCCAACGATGGCCTTGATTCACATGCCCTAATTCTTTTCGTATCGAATAATGTTGGTAGCTCAACGTCGTGGTGTCTTCCAAAGCAAAGAGTAATGGGTATTGCTCGATTTGATTTGCCGTTGCAGTAAATCCCGCCTCAGCAACATCTTTCGATGCAATACTGTCATTGCGTATGAATCGATAAGCACCTTCCATACTGGCGGGAGATAATGAAGATTTAACCACGGATTTGCTGGGATGTTGGGCTAACTCTGAAGCCATTTTGACGAGTCTTGCGGCTCTTCTTGGGTCACCAAGTTCAGCATGGCCAAATTGCGCTTTAGCCCATTCAATATGGCTTTTAATCATTACAGAAATCCTCAAGTTGAACACGTTGAAGATCTGATCACGAGAAGAGTATTTAGTTCAAAAAAAATCCTTCACATCAAGTGAAGGACTTCTGTATAAGAGACAGCCGTCTAAAGACGGTGGTTTTAAACCTTTCATATGGAAAATAAATATATCTTAATGGTTTTAAAGATTAAATATCACTTAGTTAAATAAAAGAATATTATCAATTGATAACTATTTTTCATTATCTAAATTTACGATATTCATTTAATCTTTCTATGGTTAAAAGACAAGATCATAAGCAATTTATTTTTATGCATATGGTTTAAATATACAACCATATGGTAATTTAACGAAATTAATTGAGCATTTTTTCTATCTTAGATAGGGTGCCAAATAATTTTTGTTCAAAAACTGCTTTTGATTTCTCTCAGATTGAGTTTATTGTTCTTTATAATTACGCATATAGAAAATTATAAATCTATAAAATAATTTTATTGAATTCTTAAATTATCGCTATTCTTAAATCAAAATCACAAGAAAAAATAAATTATGAGGCATTAAAATGACTATTAAAAATAACGTATTCAAAAGCAATAAAAACGATTATTCTGTTACCACAACAATACCAGATCAATCTGATATTATAGCTGGACAGACGAGCTACATTAATATAACTATAACAGCAACAAACATCAGTTTACTAAAAAATATTAAAAAAGTAACAATAGTAATTGATAATACTGCAACTAGCTATGCTAGCTGGAGATCATCTCAAGGAGTAAATGTAGGACTCCGTAACGCTTCTATGGAAATTCAGTTTAGTGTTAACAATGAAGTAGCAGAAAAAACGAATATTCCTTATACTGTTCATCTTTGGTCTGATGAAAAGGGAACTACAGCAGTAGCAAATTATACACCAACACCAATTACATATACAGTTAAAAAAATAGATCTTAAGAACATTATTACCTTAAATACTGATGATAACTATATCCAACCGCCAGAAAAAGATAATCCTGTATCAGCAAATAATCCACATATTATATACTCTGCTAAACTAACTGATATACATGGAAATATATTAAAAGGTGTTCAAGTTGTAGTTGCATCAGAATTACAAAATCAAATTTATTCTGATAGTTCAGATAAGGTTCTTGTAAAGATAGGAACACAACCAGATACTGGAAGCCCTGTACCGATAACCACTATCAGAGACAACGAAATAGACTATTTCCTTATTAATACTAACGAAAGTGGTGAAATAAAGTTTGGTGTATACCCCCAAGAATATATATCTGCAAGAATTGATTTAAAAACAGGGATATTAAGTGTAACACCTTTTAGTTATGCGGCATCTGCATATATTTTTAACGCTGAAAATCCCACTAATGATCCATTTGGCCCATCGTCTCCAAATATCTATAATATAGACGAAAAAGGAAGACTTCAAAAAACCCCAGATACTGATAACATGGAAGTTGGAATTGTTACGTATGATAGTCATCGCAGTACAGATTCTCTAATATTTTTTATTAAAGGATTTGAAAAAAATGACAAAGCAATTCGCCTCAAACCTATATATAAAATTAGTCGTAAAGACAGCTTTTATGGTTATCCCTTCAATTTTACATATAGTCAACTACCTCTTGATAAATCTGTACAGCTCTATTATTTGATTTCACCTCTTGGCCAGGATGCCCTTTATTCCATGACATCAAATCTTACATATATTGGCGACCCAACAGGTGGTAATGACAACCCTGATGACAATGGTGTTTATATAGAGGTTGAAGTATATTCCAGTTATTCACCAAACTCCAATGAATTTGATCCTAATGATCAACATAATGATCGCGTGTATGACAACCGTCTAATTACAATTGATATGATAAATCAATATATAAAAACATCAATACCTATCACAAATACAGCTCCTACTGGTTTATATGTCGTTGTAAAAATAGCAAAAAATAGCACTGATCAAATTAATGGACTTCCACCTATAGGCTCTCAGTGCACTTTATCTATAAAAATAGATTCAGCTACAAGGCCAGCGAAGAAATCTTACCCGTCAGTTACATTATCCGATGCTATAAATCATTACCACACATTCCAAATCCCATATTGTGATTTGACCCGAGTAAGTTCATGGGATGATGGCACTCCAGCAACAATTTCTTTTATTTATTCAATTGAATATGCTGGAGTCACTCAAAGCAGCAAAAAATGGAAAACCACAATAGGCACAGCGAATACTGCTATTAATATAAATGAGGACGGTTGCCCACATTAATAAAATTAAATATTACATAAAATAATTAATATATTCTACATTATCTATTTATATAGATAATGTAGAAATAATTTCATTTAAAATAGGCTATGGAAACTAATAACCATGAAAAATAATATAAAAGAAATAAACAGTTTATGTCTCCCCGGTGAATTTTGTGTCTCAATACCTAATGGAGCTGATGTTGCTATTGGTCAAACTTGTTATTTAACCGTGTCCCTCATCGCGGATCCAAATGTAATTTCTAACATTAGTGGTATATCAATAGAAACTAATAAAAATCATATTATTGAACAAAGACTACATGATTGGAAATTATCAGATACTAAAAACTTTGGAAGCTCTGTGTTTTTATTGAAAATAAATGATAAATTACTACCAGAAACATCAATTAGTTATACTATTTATGCCATATCAGGAAATAGCCATTATAATAAAATCAGTCCTCTAAAAATAAATTATACAACTAAGAAGATTAAATCAGATAGCCTTATTAAACTAAACACTATTAATAACAATGAATATATTGAACCACCCAAAGAAAATAATCCAGCTGGCACTGGAATGTCATATATTACATACTATTCAAAAGCACTTGACTATAATGGAAAACCGTTAAGAAATACACAAGTAATCGTATCATCCGAACTTTCAGGCCAAATCTACCCTCATGGTCAAGGTAAAGAGCTTGTACATATAGGAACAGAACCAAGTCAAGGTGGAATTTCTCAAAAAATAACAACGCAAAGCGAAAGTAACTTTGATTTTTTTACTATAAATAGTGATGTAAACGGAGATATAAAATTTCGTGTTTATCCAATAAAGGATACCTCTGTTAGAATTGATTTTGACACTCAAATATTGAATGTGACTGCGACTAATTATGCAGCCTCTATATATATTTTCAATGCAGAACGAAATTCACCATTCGGTCCTAATGCGCCTAAAATATCTGGGATAGCGAATGGGAAAATTGAAAAACTCCCAGGAACTAAAGTAATGGAAGTATATGTGGATTCTTATCCAGGATGGAAAAATACAGATTCTTTAATATTTTTCATGCAAGGATTTGAACAATATGACAGACCTATTCAACTTAATCCCATATATAACCTCGGGAATATAGAAAATTTAGATACGACTCCCATGTATTTTTCATATGACCAACTACTGATTAATAAATCCATGAAGATTTATTATTTGATTGCTCCTGAAAGTCAGGAGTATAGATATTCTATGACAAGGATCTTTACATATATAGGTGAGGGTGACTCATCGAATGACGAAACCTACGATAAAGTTAAAGTATATACCAGTTATGCTACAATTCCCATTAATGTATACAATAATGAGAATGAAACATTTGAGTGGCATGGTATTATTCTTAGCATGATAAACCAAAAAACAAAATCAGGAAAAGATGCTGAAGGATTATATGTTGTCATTATGGGAACCAATGATACAAACAATAAAGATTTACCACCACTCGGAAGTAGTGGACATATAAATGTATACGTGAAAACACCAACATCCAGAAATACTCATGTCAGTTACCCATTCCAGTTACCATCTGTCACTGATTCAGGAAAACAAACAGGTCATGTTCTAATTACGATCCCTTATTGTGATATTAACCGAGCTGGCCCCTCATTTTCTGGAGAGTTAGGCTCGCTGACTTTTGATTATTATACTGAGAACAGTGATGGCTCTAAAACATATGGGAAAAAATGGAGCACTAAGATCAACACTGTATTACCAAATCAAGATGATAATGATGGATGTGATCCTTTACCTAATCACTGAAGATACTTTTATCCTTAAGTGAAAACTTACTATTGAAATAAAAATCATCTGCATAAAAACAAGAATATCAATTTAATATAAAAAAGGAAATAAAATGAAAAGTAATATTTCAATAGATGAACAATCCTTATCCATTTACTTTGAAAAGGATATATTTCAACTATTAGATCATGATAACCCTCCCTCCAACAATAATTACATTAAAGCAATTGCACTGATTAGAGATCAAGACGGAAAGCCATTGCCTGATATACCTGTTGCTATTATTGAAAAAGAAAACTCTTATTTTGACAAAGTCAGAATTTATAAGGAAGATAATATAACGCCTGTTACCATTAAAAATCCAATCTCTAATTTTAAATATTTTTCTATTATATCCAATATAAATGGCGAATTGATTTTTTATATTTATCCTAAAAAATCAACACCAATAATATTTCAAGTTGACTCTATGGTGATAGATGTAACAAGCCGCATATCTTCAAATAATAAAATTTATATTATAGACAATAATAACAATAAAGATATCAGCCTTCCTTCACCTGATATTATTGGCGATAACGGTAGTTTATCAGTAAATCCCGATTCGAATTTTTTTACTCTTATCGTTCAAAACTATCCTGGTGCCAAACCAAATGATACAATACTCTATTTTATTAATAATCTCTATGTTAATAAATCATTTTATGTTGAAAATACAGATGAATTAGGAAATAGTTCTGTCAAATTCCTTTATAATTTACTTAAAGAAAATGAGGCATCTGATTTTTATTATACTGTCGTAGATGAGTTTGGCTCAGCTCGTTCTGCGTATCCACAAAGTATAATCTATCCTGGTGGGGGATATAACCAACCTATTGATAATTTAAAAAGAATCTATGATAGCTGCATAGTGTACAACAGTGCGGGTTATGATGATAACAACAATATTATCAATGATTCAATTATTGAACAAGATGTGAGCTATCGATGCAATAACCCGCACCATGAAGGTTTATTCGTTAAAATAATAGGAACAAATGATTATCTAGATAAAACAAAAGTTCCCTTTGGGGCGAAGGTTACATTGAAATTATATACCCATAATTATCAAAATACTGTTTATGAATCCAAGTTAAAATTAATGCCAACTCAACCGGATGATGGTGACACAGCAACTTTGCTGTTTGGTATTCCTTTTAAATATATTGGTCATATAGAAAATGGAGATATCTATTTTGACTATGAAGTCAATTACTATGGTGCTATTTCTTATGGAAACATTTGGCATGCTTATGTGCATACAATACGACCAGGTGGGGAAGCAACAGAAGATTCTTGCCCAAATGGTATAACTTGGTCTGGAATATGGTGATTTTATTTTATAAAGATTATATAAACAATAAACCTTAGACGAGGTAAAATATGTTATATAACGATTTCAACGTAATCTTTACAGATAGAAATTTAGACTTATCCGTTAAAAATGGAGCTGATGTGACTATTGGCCATAAGTTTTATCTTGACATAGAACTAATACCTCAAATGCCTCTTCCTAAATCATTTAATGTAGAAATAAAGGATAGCATTGGCTTTGAATATATGGAAATTATCAATCACATCAATACTCAACTGGATAGTAAATCCTATAATATGAGAATGTTATGCATTGTTAATAGTGCAGATTCATTAAATTCAGGAGATGAAATAAGTTTTACTCTTACTGGTATTGAGAAGAAGATAAAATATTACGCAAAGGATTTAGTCAAAAGTTCAATTCAATTAAATAAAAACAAGAGTGTTTGTGTCACTCCAAATAATAACAATAATGTAGATAATAACACCGACCATTATATTCAATATTTTACTACATTATTTGATACCAGCGGTCAATTACTCAGGAATACTCCTGTCCAAATTTACTCTAAAAACACAGAAGATATTGAAAAAAATATCATAATTACAACTGAACCTGACAATACAAATCAAAAACCTCAAATCCTGAAACCAATTCTCAATGATGATAAAATTGAAATAACTATCAATAGTGATAAAGATGGAAATATAAAATTTCGTGTTTATCCAATTATGGATACACCTGCTGTCATAGATATAATAAGTAAAGTGGAAGGCGTTACTGAATACCGTTCTGGCCCTATATACATGATTTCTGTTCTTCCACCAAGCAGTGAAAAATTACTTGCCCCTCCAGAATTACCTGAACTATATGGGGATTCATTAGAAGGTGATGGGCGTAAATCTTTTGAAGCTCAGATTAACTCTTATACCAATGCATCAAGGACAGATAATGTTCTGTTTTTCAATAAAAAGAAAGGAGATGGAACTCTTGACCCTACTGGATTAATACTCCCTGTCAAAAAAATTTCCGATGTTATAGATGCGGGTGATTCAGATAGTTCTGATTATTCATTTTTGAT
Source organism: Xenorhabdus littoralis (assembly GCF_033949345.1). NCBI lineage: Bacteria > Pseudomonadati > Pseudomonadota > Gammaproteobacteria > Enterobacterales > Morganellaceae > Xenorhabdus > Xenorhabdus littoralis. The sequence goes on along the minus strand of NZ_VCDP01000056.1, from coordinate 64,287 downwards.
GCGAAGAGATATTTTTCCAAATGAAAAAAAATCAATATTTTATTATATAATAGCACCAAATTTTGGCAATGGTCTATATTCAGATGTTCAAGGAGTTGAATACATAGGAGGCGAACTGACTTCACCTAATTCCAATGTCAAAAGAATATGGAATACTCCTATTATTTTCTCAAGCTTTGCTGATATTAAAAATGATCCTAAACTTGAACGCTCTGATGATGAAAAAAAAGAAAACAATGAAGATATTATACAAATAGATATCTCTAATGCCCCAGTAAGCGGATATCAGTTATGTGCAAAAATAATGTGTACTAATGATGAAAATGATCAATCTTATCCAATTTGGGGTAAAGAAATATACTTCAGAATGTATGTCAGATCGGGGAACCAAAACTTTAATAGGATATTTAAACTTAGTCCAATTCATACCCCAGATAATCCACAAGGAAAATTGGCAACTGTTGTTATTAAAATTGACTCTCCTGAACTTAACGACGTCAAAGCCTACCAATCAGGTGGGGCCGGAATGATTTATTTTGAATATTATACAATCGATCCTGTTACTCAAGAGAAGACATACAGTAATTATTGGCAAAATCAAATTATAACATCCGATTGATGACCAGAATCATACTTAGAGTCTATCTCTATAGGAGTTATGATACATAAAATAACCTAATGGGATAGATTCTAAGCTATGTTACATTCGAGTTATAGCCTTGGAAGTAAGATATCTCGTAAATTAAGGAGATACTCTCCCCCAGCAGCCCCCTGAGTTTTAAGAGCTGGTGAGAACACAATTGCCCATATGTGCCCCCATCACACTTGCATATTCATAATCTCGTGATACGCACTGACCAGTTTGTTCCTTACCTGAATACCCATTTGCAGAGAAATGCTCGATTTCTGCATATTAACCATCACATCATTTAGCTCTACACCCGGTGCTCCCAGTGTGAAATCCTGAGCCTGTTTAACCGCATTTAAGCGGGTATGGTTTATTTTTTCTACTGCGGCAGTAAGCTGACTGGCGAAACCACCCTGCACCGGCATGGGTTTGGCAATGTTTGCTGCTTGCAATGCCTGAGTCTGCATCTGTTGCAGTACACCTTCAATTGCCTGAATTGACATAAAAACCTCGCGTTAAATCACCCTATTGATTACGTGATTAAGTGCCATATTAGCCGTGGGCTGGTTGACAATTTTCCACGCTGTCACCGTAACATAGCCTCTCCAAACTAAAGCGGGTAATTGAAGTAAAAATTCAAAGCTTATTGTGCCATTAAAAAAGGTGTTAACAGCAAATAATGATGGAATTAATAATAGGAAGAATCTTTTCGCTTGCGTATGGGGAGTCTGTTTTGTTACGCCACGCTTTTAGTATTCATGTTGACCAGCAAGGCAAGGATCGTCTATGAGTGCAACAAACGACGTTGAAAACCAAAATAAAGGTTTCAGCGCTATCATCAGCAGGATAAAAGCTGATCCCAAAGTTCCGTTATTAGTTGCTGGCTCCGCTGCCATCGCTATCGTCATCGCCCTTTTTCTCTGGTTGCGCAGTCCCGATTATCGGGTGCTTTACAGCAATCTGAGCGATAAGGATGGGGGCGAAATCGTTACGCAATTATCCCAGATGAATGTTCCTTACCGTTTCGCCGAAAATGGGTCTGCCATCATGATACAGGCCGAAAAGGTACATGAAACTCGCCTGAAACTGGCACAACAAGGATTACCCAAAGGGGGAGCTGCGGGTTTCGAACTCTTGGATAAAGAGAAATTCGGCATCAGCCAGTTCAGTGAACAGGTAAATTACCAGCGCGCATTGGAAGGCGAGTTGGCTCGTACCGTTGAATCACTCGGCCCGGTTCAGAGTGCCCGTGTCCATCTGGCTCTGCCAAAACCCTCCCTGTTCGTTCGTGAACAAAAATCACCATCAGCCTCCGTCACTGTCGGATTACTGCAAGGCCGTGTTCTGGATGAAGGGCAAATCAATGCCATCGTGCATATGGTTTCAAGTAGTGTTGCCGGTTTGCCGGCAGGTAAAGTCACGATTGTGGATCAATCAGGACGCCTGCTGACACAAGCCGATGCCACTGGCCGCGATTTGAATACCACTCAATTGAAATATACGCAGGAAGTGGAAAATCGTTTCCAGCATCGCATTGAAACCATTCTGGCTCCTGTAGTCGGGCGCAGCAATGTCCACGCGCAGGTAACGGCACAAATTGATTTCTCTCGCCGTGAAGAAACGGCGGAAGAATATAAACCTAATCAGCCCCCAAATCAGGCGGCTGTTCGCTCGAAACAGAACAGTTCCAGCGAGCAAAGCGGCGGGCCATTGGTAGGCGGTGTTCCGGGGGCATTGTCGAATCAGCCGAGTGCTGCGCCAAGTGCTCCAATTGAGAAACCAAACGCCAAAGACAATAAAGACAATGGGGACGAAAAGTCCAATCAAAATCGCAATAACGCGAATAGCAATAACAGAAACAATAGCTATGAGCGCATGGTAAGCAACAACCGTAATAATCGTTATGACGAAACCACTAACTATGAAGTGGATCGCACCATTCGCCACACTCAATTACAAGCTGGCGCAGTGGATCGTCTTTCGGTTGCCGTTGTAGTCAACTATGCCACCGTTCAGGGAGAAAATGGCCCTGAAACAAAAGCTCTGACACCAGAACAGTTAGCTCAGATCGAAGCGCTGACCCGTGAAGCAATGGGCTTTTCTGCTAACCGTGGCGATAGTCTGAACGTGGTCAATACGCCGTTCAATGATACATCTGAAGTGGTAGAAACCCTGCCATTCTGGCAGCACCCTGTCCTGCTGGAAAAATTGTTGGATGCGGGCCGTTGGTTACTGTTGGTGCTGGCTGCATGGTTGCTGTGGCGTAAGATGGTCGTGCCACAAATTGCCAAAAAACGTGCTTCGGAAAAAGCCGCACTGGAAGCACAGAAAAACCAGCAGAAACAGCAAACTGAAGCCAATACTGAAATGGACGAAAAAACGCGCCGTAAGCTGGCTCGCCAACGTGTTAATGCTGAGCTTCAGAGCCAGCGTATCCGTGAACTTGCAGAAAAAGATCCTCGCGTCGTCGCGCTGGTGATCCGCCAATGGATGAGTAACGAACAATGAGTCTGACAGGAACAGAAAGAAGTGCCGTCATGTTAATGACCCTGGGAGAAGATCAGGCGGCCGAGGTGTTCAAGCACCTGAATTCCCGTGAAGTACAACAACTCAGTGTGGTGATGGCGGGAATGAGACAAGTCTCCAACCAGCAACTGGTTGACGTGCTGGCTGAGTTTGAAGAAGACGCAGGGCAATATGCTGCCCTCAGCATCAACGCCAACGACTATCTGCGCAGCGTACTGATCAAAGCATTGGGCGAGGAACGGGCTTCCAGCCTGCTTGAGGATATTCTTGAATCCCGCGATACCACTACGGGCATTGAAACCCTCAACTTTATGGAGCCACAAATGGCGGCCGATGTGATCCGTGATGAACATCCGCAGATCATTGCCACCATTCTGGTTCACCTGAGCCGTGGTCAGGCTGCCGATATCCTCGCCTTGTTTGAAGAGCGCCTGCGCAACGATGTGATGCTGCGCATTGCAACCTTTGGCGGTGTCCAGCCATCTGCACTGGCAGAATTGACCGAAGTACTGAATAACCTGTTGGATGGCCAGAACCTGAAGCGCAGCAAAATGGGTGGTATTCGTACTGCGGCAGAAATTATCAACCTGATGAAAAGCCAGCAGGAAGAAAGCGTCATTGATGCAGTTCGCACCTACGACGGCGAGCTGGCACAAAAAATCATTGATGAAATGTTCTTGTTTGAAAACCTCATCAACGTGGACGATCGCAGTATCCAGCGCTTGTTGCAGGAAGTTACGACCGATTCCCTGCTTATTGCATTGAAAGGTTGCGACCAAGCATTACGCGATCACTTCCTCAACAATATGTCGCAACGTGCTGCTGAAATCATGCGTGATGATTTGGCAAGCCGTGGCCCGGTTCGCATGTCTCAAGTGGAAGCCGAACAGAAAACCATCTTGCTTGTGGTTCGTCGTTTGGCAGAAAGTGGCGAAATGATCCTGAATGGTGGTGACGATACCTATGTCTGATAAGTCGAATAAAGGAAACTGGCAGCTATGGCAGCCGGGAGAATTGACTCAATGGGAATCGCTGCGGGCAAAACTGGAACCAATGGATGAGTTACAGGAACCCAGCGAACAAGAGATTCTACTGAAACAGGCAAAAATGCTGGACGAGCTGAAAGAGCAAGCGCGTCAGACGGGACTGGAACGAGGCTTTACAGAGGGTCAGGCCCAGGGTTATGAGCAAGGGTTTCAAGAGGGCCAACAGGCTGGATTGGAACAAGGCTTACAGGAAGCCAGACAACAACAGCAAGTTGTTATCGACCAATGGAAAGCATTACTGACAGATTTCAGCCATTCACTGGATGGGCTGGATACTGTTATCGCGTCGCGCCTGATGCAACTTTCACTGACGGCTGCTCACCATATTTTAGGACAGCCTGCGGTTTGTGATGGTACTGCCCTGCTGAATCAGATCCGTGAATTTATTCAGCAAGAACCCATGTTCAGCGGAAAACCACAATTACGTGTCCATCCACAAAATATTCCTCTGGTTGAGCAGCAACTGGGGGAAGTTTTAGCTCTGCATGGCTGGCGTTTGATCGCGGATAATAAACTGCATCCGGGTGGCTGTAAAATCAGTGCCGATGAAGGAGATCTGGACGCCAGTTTAGCAACGCGCTGGCATGAAATGTGCCGTCTGGCAGCATCGGGAGAATTGTGATGACGGCAAGACTTGGGCGCTGGCTGGCAACATTGGATTCATTGGAAAAGCGTCTGGAAAAAACACCAAAGGTACGCCGCTACGGACGTCTGACCCGCGCTACGGGTTTGGTACTGGAAGCCACGGGTTTACACATGCCCCTCGGTGCAACCTGTCTGATAGAGCGTCAGAACGGTAACACTATTGAAGAAGTTGAAAGCGAAGTCGTAGGCTTCAATGGTGAAAAACTGTTGCTGATGCCATTGGAAGAACTGGAAGGCATTGTACCGGGAGCCCGCGTCTACGCCCGTTCTTATGGTCAGGATTCCGGAGGCGGACGCCGTCTGCCACTGGGGCCTGAATTGCTCGGCAGGGTTCTGGATGGTGCGGGACGCCCTCTGGATGGTTTGCCTGCACCTGATACAGGCTATCGCGCACCCCTGACAACCCCTCCGCTTAATCCCCTGCAACGAACGCCTATCAGCACAGTACTGGATGTCGGTGTTCGTGCCATCAACGCACTACTGACCGTGGGGCGTGGGCAACGTATGGGCCTGTTTGCTGGCTCAGGTGTCGGTAAAAGTGTGTTACTCGGCATGATGGCGCGTTATACCCAAGCTGATGTGATCGTCGTGGGATTGATTGGTGAGCGTGGGCGCGAAGTTAAGGACTTTATCGAAAATATTTTGGGCGTGGAAGGGCTGTCTCGTTCAGTTGTCGTCGCCGCCCCTGCCGACATTTCGCCGTTATTGCGGATGCAAGGTGCCTCTTATGCGACGCGCATTGCAGAAGATTTTCGCGATCGCGGTAAGCATGTTCTGCTGATTATGGATTCCCTGACGCGTTACAGCATGGCACAGCGTGAAATTGCACTGGCTATCGGCGAACCACCAGCAACCAAAGGGTATCCCCCTTCTGTGTTTGCCAAATTACCGGCATTGGTAGAAAGGGCGGGTAATGGCGTCAGCGACGGCGGTTCGATCACCGCATTTTATACCGTGCTAACAGAAGGCGATGATCAGCAAGATCCGATTGCCGATGCAGCCCGCGCCATTCTGGATGGTCATATCGTGCTATCACGTTCATTGGCGGAATCCGGTCACTATCCTGCCATTGATATTGAAGCTTCCATCAGCCGTGCCATGACCGCACTGATCGACAATACCCATTATCGGCGGGTACAGCATTTCAAACAGTTGCTTTCCAGTTACCAACGCAACCGCGATTTGATTAACGTTGGCGCTTATGCTGCGGGCAGTGATCCCTTACTGGACAGAGCGATTGACCTTTATCCTCATATGGCGCAATTCCTGCAACAAGGAATTGATGAGCTCAGTGAATACGATGTTGCCAGCACTCAGCTCCAACAATTATTGCCGATATAACGTTTTGCCTACAGGAGTTTAGCCAAAGAATATTTTGCTAAGGGTATAACGTTTACCGATTCAGTGCCGATATAGCTTTGTTTGCTATTGATGTTATTCAGAAACGCTTATGTCTGTTTGGTGATTAAAACGAGGAAATACATGCAACAACACTTCCCTCTCGTGACTTTGCGTGAACTTGCCCAAAATGCGGCAGAAAAGGCGGCATCACAACTTGCACAAATCCGGCAGAGTCATCAGCAAATGGAGCAACAACTCACGGCGTTAATGAATTATCAGGATGAATATCGTACCCGTTTAAATGACACTCTCAGTAGCGGCATGTCCAGCTCAACTTGGCAAAACTATCAGCAGTTCATGAAAACGCTGGAAATGGCAATTGAACAGCATAAGTTACAGCTCAATCAATGGAAAAAGAGACTTGAGCAAGCTATGTCACAATGGCAGGAAAAGCAGCAACGCCTGAACGCCTTCGACACACTGCAACAGCGGGCAGAGCATAATTTGAAGTTACACCAAAATCGCATGGAGCAAAAACAAATGGATGAGTACGCACAACGTGGTGCACAACGGAGAATGAAACAATGAATCTCACTCTATTGCCTACTGATTTAAAAGGTACGGAAAAAATTCAACCGACTGTGAATAATTCCGTAATCGGTGACCCTTCTTCTCAATTTGGGCAACTTCTCAATGCAGAAACCGCCTCTATGCGGAAGTCTTCAACGCAGGCAGATAAAAATAGTCTGAAAGAAGAACGACCTGCCGCTGATAAAACAGCAAAAGGCGAATGGTCGCAGTTACAGTCTGTGTCAGATAAAACCGTAGTCGGGAATAAATTACAGGCAGGAGTGACTCAGCAAGAAGACGCTGCCGAATTTGCTGTTCTGAAAGATGAAGATCTTTTGTCAGCCGAAGCATTAAGCGCCATCATTCCGCTTCAAATCGCCGGATTGATCAATCCTCCCGCAAACTCTGTGGTTTTTGCTGAAGATGTCGATGGATTATCAGAAAATGGCAAGCTGGAAAATGGCGAGCTGGACGGTGAATTGCTGGATAGCAAGAACAACGCAGCTCATTCATTACCGGGTAAAAGTGTCAAAGATATCAGACTGACCAATACCGATATTGCTGAACATTCCAACGAGGATGATTCAGGCGAAGGCAGCCAGATTTCTGCTACACCAGATAAGGCACTGAGTGATAAAGCCACCGATTTCAATATTCACTCTGCATTGGCACCAATTGCAGGGAAGTCAATCGCCGGAAAAGTCAAAACGGCTATTAATGATAAAGTTGAGTCTGGCAATACTTTCACCAAAAATTCAGTATCAAACAGCAGTAAGGATTTAAATCTGCTCCAATCAGCAATTCAGGGCGCTCCTGCATTGACAGCGACCACAGTCGAAACGGGGCCTATCGAATCCCCTACGGTATTACCCGCCACTCCCCTATTGTCAGTCAGTCAATCATCCACGGGTCAATTTCAGTTGAACAGTACCGCTGCGCCTTTATTGAGCGCCCATCTTGGCAGCGAAGAATGGCAGCAACAACTTAATCAGCATGTCCTGTTCTTTAACCGGAATGGATTGCAACAAGCTGAACTTCGCCTACACCCCCAGGAATTAGGTGCACTGCATATCCGGATGAGTGTTGAAGACAATCAAGCACAAATGCATTTTGTCTCCGCTCATCAGAATGTTCGGGCGGCTCTGGAAGCTGCATTGCCGGGACTTCGCCATGCTCTGGCGGAAAGTGGCATCCAACTGGCCCAAAGTAGTGTGAACAGTGATGCACAAGGAAACTGGCAGCAAGAGCATCATACCAACAGTCATTTCAACAATCAGACTAATGATCACGCCAATTCCCATGCCGATACGCAGAGTCATAGCTCAATAATCTCAACAGAAATAGCGACTTCCCATTCATCAGCCATTAGAATGACGCCGCAACAACTCGCCTCGACTCGGGGAGGTGTTGATACTTTTGCCTGATTATTCACCGGATTATTCGCCTAATTTCATGATGCACTGTAATAAAACGAAACAGGGCCGATAACAAACGCGTGAGTTAATGGTTTTTTCCTCGCTTGTTCCCGCTATTGCCGGAACAAAGACGCGGGATAATTGATATCGATTTTGATGGATAAGAAGATCCGCCATGGAATGCGGGGAGACTTATCCGCAACGGAAAACAGGAATTTGTCTGTCCATGTCTGATTATAGCTACGAGCATAAACGCAAAAATCCAATTTGGATGATACTGTTAATATTGATTGCTGTTCTTGGTGCCGCCATCGGAGGGTATAGCTGGTGGGCAATGAACCAGTCAGCCAATAACAGTACAAAGAAAACAAAAGTCATCAAAACACCTGTATTTATGACTTTGGAACCTTTTACCGTCAACTTGATCGACAACGAAGATCACTTCGATCGTGTTCTGTATGTTGGAATCACATTGCGTCTGTCTGACGAAAAGATCCGTCAGCGTTTCCATGATTATCTGCCAGAAGTTCGTAGCCGTATGTTGTTGTTATTATCCCGCCAGAAAGCGACTGATCTGGCAAAAGATGACGGCAAGATGCATTTGGTGGCAGAGATCAAAAAGACACTAAAGCCGACACTAATACCCGGTGAGCCTGATCAGGAAATCACCGATGTGTTGTTTACCACGTTTATTCTGCGATAATCACGATGAGTGACAATATTCTTTCACAGGCAGAGATAGATGCTCTGCTCAATGGTGACAGTGCCTCTGCTGATGCCGTAGAACAAACTGCGTCTGGGGAAAATGAGATCCGTCCTTACGATCCCAATACACAACGCCGTGTTGTACGCGAACGTTTGCAGTCACTGGAAATCATCAATGAACGCTTTGCCCGCCAATTCCGGATGGGGTTATTTAACATGCTGCGACGAAGCCCGGATATTACGGTCGGCGCCATAAAAATACAGCCTTATCACGAGTTTGCCCGCAATTTGTCCGTGCCGACCAACCTCAATCTGGTTCATCTGAAACCACTGAGGGGAACTGCACTATTCGCTTTCGAACCCAGCTTAGTTTATATCGCCGTTGATAACCTGTTTGGCGGTGATGGCCGCTTCCCGACCAAAGTGGAAGGCCGTGAATTCACCCACACCGAACAGCGGATCATTAACCGAATGCTGAAACTGGCGTTGGATGCCTATCGCGACGCATGGGATTCCATCTTTAAAATTGAAGTGGAATACGTACGTTCCGAGATGCAGGTAAAATTCACCAATATCACCACTTCACCGAACGATATTGTGGTTACTACACCGTTTCAGGTCGAGATTGGTGCATTAACCGGCGAGTTCAATATCTGTATTCCATTCGCCATGATCGAGCCATTGCGCGAACGCCTGACCAATCCACCAGTGGAAAATGCGCGTCAGGAAGATGGCCAGTGGCGTGAAAGTCTGGTGAAACAAGTTCAGCACTCAGAATTAGAACTGGTGGCGAACTTTGTTGATATTCCCCTGCGGCTGTCAAAAATCCTTGAATTGAAAAGCGGCGATGTTTTGCCAATTGAAAAACCTGAACGCCTGATCGTTCACGTTGATGGTGTGCCTGTGCTCACCAGCCAATATGGAACACTGAACGGGCAGTATGCCCTGCGTGTTGAACACCTGATTAACCCTGTTTTAACTGCTCTGGATGAGGAAAAGCCCAATGAGTGATGCTAAACAACCCGCAGATACCAGCTCGACTGAAGATATGTGGGCAGAAGCGCTGGAACAACAGGCCGCACAGCAAACCTCTGACGGCGGCACGTCAATATTTGAGAATCTGGAGCCACAGGATGTGCTCTCCCAGCTCTCCGATATTGATTTGATCATGGATATTCCCGTCAAGCTTTCTGTAGAGCTGGGACGCACCAAAATGACCATCAAACAGCTACTGAAACTATCACAAGGCTCAGTGGTTTCTCTTGATGGTCTGGCGGGTGAACCATTGGATATTCTGATCAATGGCTATTTGATAGCACAAGGAGAAGTGGTTGTCGTATCGGATAAATACGGTGTGCGTATCACGGATATCATCACGCCTTCTGAACGCATGCGTCGCTTGAGTCGTTAACTATGATGGCGAACCAGCCTTCCTTTCATGCTTCTTTTCAACGTGGTACGGCATCTGATGCCGTACCCGTCAGCACGGCAAGCACTACAGCCCCACTTCCTGCCGGTCAGACTCTGATGCAAGTCAGCAGCGCGCTGGGCGGGGTTTTATTGCTGATTTTTTTCATAACATGGCTGGTACGTCGTCTGGGCCTGACTCCCGCCAAAAACAAAAACCATCGATTGCTGAACGTCAAGGCAAGTTGCTCCCTCGGGCCGAAAGAACGGGTCGTTGTGGTAGAGATCGAAGATAACTGGCTGGTACTGGGCGTCACATCCCAGCAGATCAATATGCTGCATCAGATGCCTGCACCACCTGAAAACGCGGAAAAGGATACCGCTCTCAAATCGCTGCCATTCGGCCAGATGTTAAAAAATACGCTCCAGAGAAAAAGCAAGAACGACAAGGACGATGATGAAAAGTAGAGTTTTTTTTACGATGGGCAATCGAATGACAGGCAAGAAATTGATCTCACGCTTTAACCCAATTCATCCGGGAGCAATCTGTTCAGGCGCTAAACGCTTAGCCCCCCTGCTCATGGCACTTTTGTTGCCACTGTTTCCCCTGAATGCCGCTGCCGAATTGCCCGGTATCATCAGCCAACCTTTATCCAATGGTGGACAAAGTTGGTCATTGCCGGTTCAAACCCTGCTTTTCATCACTGCACTGGGATTTATCCCTGTGGCCCTACTGATGATGACCAGCTTTACCCGCATCATCATCGTGCTCGGCCTGCTGCGCAATGCACTGGGGACACCATCAGCACCACCGAATCAAGTTATGTTGGGTCTGGCGCTGTTCATGACTTTTTTCATCATGGCTCCGGTCTTCGATAAAGTTTACCAAGATGCGTACCTGCCTTACAGTGAAGATAAAATTACGCTGGAAGCCGCACTGGACAAGGGATCAAAACCCCTGCGCCAATTTATGCTCCGCCAGACACGGGAAAATGATTTGGCTCTGTTTGCCCGCCTTGCAGACCAAGAGGCATTTGAAACGGCGGATTCTGTTCCAATGCGTGTACTTGTTCCCGCATTTATTACCAGCGAATTAAAAACTGCGTTCCAGATTGGCTTTACCCTCTTCATACCGTTCCTGATCATCGATCTGGTTGTTGCCAGTGTCTTGATGGCATTGGGGATGATGATGGTTCCCCCCGCTACCATATCACTGCCTTTCAAACTGATGTTGTTTGTCCTGGTGGATGGCTGGCAATTGTTGCTTGGCTCGCTGGCACAAAGCTTTTATGTCTAGCGTAGAAATCTTATTGGAAAAAGATCAAAAAAGCGGTTTGAGAAAATTATGACTCCAGAATCGGTAATGGCCCTTGGTGTTGAGGCGATGAAAGTGGCGTTGGCACTGGCTGCCCCACTCCTTCTATCTGCCTTGATTTGTGGCTTGATCATCAGCTTATTGCAAGCGGCAACTCAGGTAAACGAGATGACCTTATCGTTTATTCCGAAAATTCTGGCCGTTTTTGTTACCATCGTCGTCGCGGGGCCGTGGATGCTGAATTTACTGCTGGATTACATGCGCACACTATTCAGCAGCATTCCGACTATTATCGGTTAATCATGATCCCGTTTGATAGCAACACGCTCTCCCATCTTGTCAGTGATTTTTTCTGGCCATTGGCTCGCCTGCTGGCGTTATTCAGCATGGCACCGATTTTCAGTGAAAAGCAGATGCCGATAAAAGTCAGAATAGGTCTGGCATTAATGGTCACTGCCTTATTAGTCCCGAACATCCCTTCTCCGCAAATACCTATTTTTTCCGTTGCCGGGATTTGGGTTTTGATACAACAAATATTAATTGGGATGGCTTTGGGACTGACCATGCAGATCGCTTTTGCGGTAGTGCGTTATGCCGGTGAAGTACTTGGTTTACAGATGGGGCTTTCATTCGCCACATTTTTTGATCCAACCGGTGGCCCGAACATGCCTATTTTAGCCCGTATTTTTAATATGCTGATAATGTTGCTGTTTCTGGTTTTTGATGGACATTTATGGCTGTTGTCGATTCTGGCAGATACATTTTACTCCATCCCCATTCAGTCAGCCCAACTTAATCCCAAAGGTTTTCTCTTGTTGGCTCAGAGTGCCAGCCTGATATTTATCAATGGCATGATGCTGGCAATGCCAATGATTACCCTGCTTTTGGTCTTGAATTTTTCTTTGGGAATGCTGAACCGCATGACACCACAACTTTCCGTCTTTGTGGTCGGTTTTCCTTTGACTCTGACAGTGGGAATTTTCACCCTTTCTCTGCTATTTCCAATGCTGGTGCCATTTACTGAGCGGTTATTCGGGGAGATATTCGACCGATTGGCCGTGATTATCAGTGAAATGATCGTGTAAACATTACTCCACTCCCGCCCGTTTTGAGCGGGAGTTTGCCTTCGATTTTACATATTTAATGGTTACATACACTTAATTAAAGTTAGGCTGACCATTCGATGCAGTCACTCCACCGTCTATCGGCAAGTTTACACCATTAATGAAACTGGCATCTTCACTCGCCAGAAATGCGATGGCTGCTGCAACTTCGGAAGGTTTACCCGCTCTTTGTAACGAAATTCGGCTATCGAAAAGTTTCAGGGTTTCATCATCTAAACGGGTAACCATTGGCGTTGCCACTAAACTGGGGCATACAGCATTGACACGCACGCCCTGAGAACCATAATCCAGTGCCATAGCACGGGTCACATTCACGACAGCTCCTTTTGCTGCACAATAATGTGCACCTCCCCAATCACCGCCTAGTCCTGATACAGAAGCATTATTGACAATACATCCTTTGCTTTCCAACAAATGCGGCAACGCAGAATAGCTACAATTGAGTACGCCATTAAGATTTGTCGCCAGTACAACATCCCCCTCTTCCTGAGATACACTTAATAAATCACCAACAACATACAAGCCCGCATTATTCACCAGAATATCTATCCGACCAAAATTTCTGACCGTTTCATCAACCATATTCTTGACCGAATCGCGATCCGCAACGTCAGTCTGGATCACCAGCGCCTTATCCGATGGTAATTCACTGAGTACGCGATTAAGTTTATCGGTATTCCGCCCTGCCAATACAACAGTCGCTCCTTCTTGTGAAAAACGTTTTGCTGTAGCCTCCCCAATACCGCTCCCGGCACCAGTAATAATGACAACCTTATCCTCAAACCGAATCATTTTATTACCCTCATTGATATATTTTCAAAGCTCGCTATAAATCCAGACACAAATGAGCAAGCGGCATGAATCCCTGCCCATGCTTCATTGAGTTGCATTGGCGAAAATGGCGTGATCCTGACTGTTTGCGGTAACTTTTTTCCACTTTCTGTCAGACAGACTAATCATTAACCCTGCCTGATCATAATCCTGCTGGAGCAAAAAAATAACATCCGTTGAGATCACAATATCGCCAATAAACGTAGCTAATAACGCATCAATTTCCCAGTGGGGAGGAGAATTCAGCCAATTAACAGTACTGGAATCAGTTAACTCAATAAAAGCATTATTCAGCATACTTACTTGGGAAAAACCTTATTATTAATTAATGAGCCAATCAGCGAGTAAACAGCATTTTAAGCAGAAAACACATTATTATCTGTTTGAGAAAAAATAATTTAAATCTTATGGTCATTGCATACAATCATAAAGCTAATATTTTTTATCCTTGACAATAAATTTAAAATCAAGAAGATAAAACGTATTAATGATATATGTCATATCTTATTTTATATAAATAAAAACCTTTGCAAGGAGCTGCATAGCCAATAATTCACATATTTTAAGGAGACTCTGATGACATCCAAAACGCTTCACTCTCCCGAAATAGAATATCGTCCATGGGAATCCAATGAGGCTCCTCTATTGATCATTCTCGGGCAATCCAACAGCTATGGTCACGGAACACAATTACCGCCGGATGAAAGGATCACACAGGGCTTAAACAATGTATTCACCCTATCTCTGCCTGAAGTCTACAGCATTAACTTTCCTGCCATTAATTGGAAAGGATTAACCAGTTTTGGCGATGCCAATATTGGCGCACCTGTCGGCTTACCACGCGGCAACCAAGATCATCCGTACAACTCTGCCAACCGTTTCGCTAAATTCTGGCAAGACCATATCAATCAGGGTAATACACTAAATTTGCCCAATCTCTATGTGATTCTAATGGGATACGGCGGACAGGGAATGTATCTGAATAACCCTCCCGATAACCGGTGGGCTCCCGAACGAGATCACAGAGATGTGGAATCCCTCTATCCGCGCGCGATTAGAACCTTGCGCATGGCGGTTGAAGCATTACGCAAAATAGGGAAAACTCCGCGTATATTGGCTGTCCACTGGAACCAGTGGGAAGCAGAAACTGAAAGTTTAGCGGCGGCCAAGGCATCAGAGATGAATTTTACCCACATAATTAACGGCATCAGCGATGCTATAGGCTCCCGTAATATCCCATGGCGATTATACTATCCACTTTCAGTAGCATTTGATCCCATCAATACCAGTTATGTGAATGAAGCAATTAACGACGTCATTGCTGCCGATCCTAAATACCGTACTCTGATTGATGCCAGAAACTCACCAAATTACACCGGCATCGCTTCTGACTACGGCGTCTTTCTCTCTGATGAAATACATTACGATGGTCATACCCAAACCTGGTTTGCCCAGCAGGAATGGGAGCTAATTTTATCCGGCTACCGGGGCATTAAGGTATAAATCACATGATATGGTGGTATGCCGCCATATCCCCCTTAATTTTTATGCAGGGATTTTTACCCAATGAAAATATTACGCTTTGAATATAACTCAAGCATTAAATTTAAACATTGAACTCACAATAAAATAATGATAAAAATCCCGATAAAATAAATTAACCCGAATAAGTTACGGCATACTGCAAAAAGACAAAGGAACAGATATTTGGCATGAAGTAACGCCGATCGAAGTATTGGAAGGAAATCAATATGGATACCATTCAACAATGGGATTTGATATTGAGGTAATTAATTGAGAATTAATAAACTTGATGGTTTTTCTATACCCAATGGATTTTAAGTATCAGCATGATGATAAAGCCATTCCAGAAAAATAAATCATAAATTGATTAAACAAAAATAAACTTGTCATCAAAAACGGAGTTTACAGAAATAATATAATTTTAATTTCAACGATATATTTTTTATGCGAGTATAACTTTATCGGTGATAGATTCTTTAAGAGTCTATCCTATAACTGTCTATTATTAACATAGAAATGCTCCCACAAGGAAATTGTTAAATGAAGTTATTAATATCTGATGATGTTTTTTCTATCTTCCCTGAAATGGAGATCCATGGTGTCATTTTTCATGATATCGATCTAAACTCTGTTCCTAATATTTCTTTTGATGACATTACTACTATAGACAATGAAAAGATAGAAAATGAACTGATTATATGGAAAGATGTTTATAAGAGATTCCCAAGAGATAAAAAAGCAAAGGTTTCTATTGATTATTTGTTTAAGGCCATAAGAAATGGGAAATTAAAGAAAATATCAAGCCTTGTCGATATATATAATTATGCTTCTCTGATCTCTTACAGCCCTTTTGGTGGAGAGTGTCTTCATTCCATGAAAGATGGGGAACTTGCTTTAACCATCGCTAATGGAGAAGAAATATTTCAACCATTATTTAGTAACGACTATGAAAAACCACTCTCTGGTGAGATCATATGGAGGTTTGGTCATAATGATGTTGTTTGTAGATCTATGAATTTCAAAGAATCTGATAAATTTAAAATTACAGACTCAACAAATTCAGTTATCTTTCTTAGTGAAAAACCTTTCCAAAATATGCAGGGAGAACCAGAGTCAGGGATAAATTTCTTGTTGAGTTCATTGTCAAATGTAAGTAAGTCTTACTTATCTTTTAATCTTAACAGTAACAATTCATATTTATATTTTTAATCTGAGCATAAATAAACAGCCCAATCCGAGAAGTTAATTATAATAATGTTATTTAGTTTACCACAAAAAATCAGACAGGCTTTGGTATATGAGAGCCTGTCTATACCTTTTATTTTATCTAATAACAGGAAATATATTTTTAATTTTGGAAAATGACAGAGGAAACTCATGTAACAAAATTGCGATAAATATCAAACCGCCGCCTAGATATTGAATTGGTGATGATAATTGGCCCAAAAAGATAACACTAAATATAATAGCAAATATAGGTTCCGATAATTCTATCAATTGTACAGACTGGCTTGATGTCAGTGTCAATGCTTTGGTCGTACACCAAAAGCCACCAATCGTAGGCAAAATAGCAAGCAGAAGTAGCATCATAAATATTTCAAATGTTATTGTCACATTCAAAATATCTCCATGAACAGGAAAATATAGAAATAAACATCCAAATAAAAACAGCGAACCCAATTGTGGTACACCAGCCCCTAACTTAAGCTTTTTGGATAAAAATAGAAACAACCCATATCCTAATCCTGCAATCAGGGAATTAATAAGACCAGCATTAACTGTTAGATCAATATTTCCTCCTTCTGAAAATATCAGGTAAAGCCCAATGACAGAAAGGATCATTGCCTGAATTTCTTTGAAATTAAAAAATCGTTTTTCTGCAAAAGCGGAGAGTATAAAAGAAAAAATCGTTGCACTGCCGAAAAGAATAAAGACAACTGTCGAAACATTTATCGTTGAATATGCATCAGTTTCAAAATGATACAGGATAAAAAATCCAAAAAACGAACAAACCAGAACAATATACCATCGTGTTCGGATAAATTTAATAAAATCCGTTCTTTTTGGAGATAACATAATAATTGAAAGTACAATAATCAAACCAATAAAACATTTATAGAACGCAACTTGAGAGGGAGATACACCAGACTGAAATAATTTAACACTTAATACACCCACAGCCCCATTGAATATAGCCGCCAATAACGCATACACAATCCCAGAAAATTTGGTTTTATTCATATAAATTCTCGTTATTCATCGTGTTAAATGAGTATTATCTTTAACTATCAAACTGCAATATCAACAAAAGCATATACATTCAATAAATCTATATAATAATCACAAATTAAGCAATGATAATGAATGGAAAATCAAATTTTCGCGCCAAATCTCTGTTTGAGAACTTTCTTGCCAGATTCTGTCAATATCAATTCCCTGCTATCCAATTGTCTAATCGCCCACTTTTTCTTTAGAAATACGTCAAGCAACGATGCTCCTAAAGAACCACCAAGATGAAAATATCGTTCACTCCAATCAAGACACGAACAGGCAAATTTTCGGCGTAAGGAAAGTTGTGTATCACCGCATATATCGAGAGAAAGCAGGAAATCTTTGCCCGATGGCGTTAATTCATAGTTATCAGTTATCCAATAGTTCGCCAGAAAATTATCATGGATTTTTATCGCAACTTCTCCTGCCATATGATCATAACAAGTTCGGAAAAAACGCAAAGATTTGGGCGTGGAAATTTTAGCGATATCCTTATATTCACCATTAGCAAAGCGCATCATATTCTCCAGAAGTTCAGCGACTTCTGGGTTATGAATTTTAAAATAACGATGTCGTCCTTGTTTAAGGCAGCTAATTAAATTTTCAGCCAGCAGACGATTTAAATGAGCGCTGGTCGTTGAAGGTACGACATCAGTAGCTGCGCTTAATTCTGTCGCAGTATAAGCACGTCCATCCATCATCAAAAATAACATGCGGGCACGAGTGCGATCTGCCAGTATCGCAGCAATGGCAGCGACTCTTGTTTCTAGATTAAATTCATTCATATTTTGATAACCATCGAAGTGACTATAGATTCAGCAAGATATCTTAGGTTTTTTTATCCTTCAAGGGGATGACAATGTTAGCTGTCATATTTGAAGTCGAAATCGCAGAAAACCAAAGTGAACATTATTTTGATACTGCCGCAATCCTCAGGCCACTATTGGATACCATTCCGGGATTCATTTCCGTGGAACGTTTTCAGAGCCTCAATAATAAAAATAAGTATCTCTCACTCTCTTACTGGCGTGATGAGGGATCTATAAAACAGTGGCGAAATACTTACCAACATCGGGAAGCACAAGCGTTAGGACGCAATGGCATATTTGCAGATTATCACCTGAAAGTCGTTGCGATTATCCGCAATTATGGAATGCACAGAAGGGAGGAAGCGTCTACAGAAATGTGAACCGTCAGGAACATTATTAATGGGTTTTACTACTTAATTATTATTGGGAGATAATATTCATAACTATTATCTCTCAATAATTGGCATTTATACCTGTCATCGTTCAAGTTGCTGCTCAATTTATTTCAATTTGAAATCAATTGAGCATAAATCCATAAAATGGACAAATTTTAAATGGGTAATTCACACACCTCAAAAATCGCCGACACCAAGATCCTGATGAAAAAATAGCACTATAAAAATAAATAAGGAATGTCGTTTTTAAAAAAAATTGTAAGTTTATAAAATTATTGTGTCGGAAATGGACACTCCGCAAAGCGGCCAAAAAACATCCAATACCAATATCCTATTGAAGATATAACAGTCAAAAAATAAGCAATCGATTGCCATCTATTTTTAGAAAACCCCTTCACTCCCTTTACCACAAACAAAAACATAAAAGGCAACAAAAAGATAAAGCATAAGGGAGCCATCAATGTTCTGTCATCATTAACAACAAAAGTGTTCACCACATCGCAAACCGTATTGACCCCTTCTTCACCAATCATCCAATCATGATCAACGGTTGAAAAGCACCCTATCAATATTGCACTGAACAAAATAAAGATAACACAAAAGAGTATATTGATAATTTTCATGTTTAATTATTCTTATCATCTATAGTAAGACGAAATTCACCCCAGCCAAAGTTTCAAAAAACATATCAAGAGGGCTTTATATCAAAAAAACTAATGCAATATTCATCTTTCCTATCAAAGATAAGATCTTGATCACAAGATAAAATAATATAATAAACAGAAAAATCGGAATTTATATGGGATAGGAGTAATTTTACTCTTCCATAATACCTATCATGGTGTTTGTTTGAAATGATGACCAACAAGCACATTTTACCTACATTTGTTACTATATTTTTCCTTTGTATCATTCAGGAAAACTATAAATAAATGATAACAAGTTGTTTGCAACCTAATTTTTAATAAATATTTTCTTTTAATTCCTCATTTATGACTCTTTCTTTTAATGCCAATACTTGAATAAAAAAAATTTAATTATTACCATTCGTAATTTTTAAAAGTCACATCATCACTTCATGAAATTTAACAGCCAATCAATAAATTTTAGATATGATTACCCTTGAGGATTATCTATAGAAGGGTCTATCATTGCATCGGCTATATCTTTGCTAATATTACCACTACTACTATAAATAGCGTGACTCATTTCACCACGAACATAATAATCAATAATTTTACTTTTTAAGTCATAACTCATTACATCAGGCATTGAAATTTGACTATTTACATTTACTATGTAATCAGCCTTTATATCTGGTATCACAATATTAACAATACCATCTCTAGCATTTTCTTCAGTTACTAAGGCTATTAATGGGTATTGATTTCTTGATTCTAATTTACATATATTACCTCTTGCTCGATATTCATAAAAAAGAATTGAAAACCTTAACATTAAAGTTCCTAAACATGATATAGTTCTATCTATTTCTTCTTTCATTCTATTCTTTTCTTTGATTATATTTTTTCTATTTTCTTCAGCTCCTGTTACATAATCTAAAGCAGTATTTACTTTATTACGCACGTTATTATATATATCCATATATTCAGAGCCTTTTAGGCCAGTTTGTATATTATTTTTCAATAAGTTCGAAGCATTATCAATTACTGTTGGTGTTTTTGGTGTTTGTGTTATAGTTTCAGCTAATGTTTCACTCCTAACGTTTAGGTATGATATTGACGTCGTCGATGTCGATGTCGATGTCGATGTCGATGTCGATGTCGAATTTGAACTCCATAATAAATTCAAATATGATTTAAATTTATTAGAAATTAAATCGCTAAATATATCTGATAATAACACTGCGGCAAAACCTGCCCCCCCAGATAATATTTTTTTCGCTTGAAGCGGGCGAGATTTATAAAATTCATCTGTAGAGGTGGAAAGGCTTTTTTCATATTCATGATCCGCCATACTTTTAAGTTCATTCCCTAGTGACTTTATTATCAATGATAGGTGTTCGATCCCCCGATGAGAAGAAGACACATCATTTAAAGCACCTATCAAATTAAATAAAATTTTTATATTCTTGCTATGATTGCCACCATTCATTATATGGAGAGCATTTTTAAGATTTACAAATTGTTCCCTATCTAATAATATACATATGTCTTCTATACTATTTAGCTTTAAACTATCAATTAAATCTTCAATATCAATAGATTGATTTACGCGTCGTTTAATTTCATTAAGTGGTACAACAACATCTCCAGACAATAATTTCTTTATCTTGCCGAAAGTTTGTCCCATGACTCTCTCCTGATTAGAGATAAATTTTCAAAATATCGATCAATTTTTTCCTTATCACTAAATAGCTTTCATTAATAGTAATTCACAATTTTTAAATGTTGTTTAAGTACTGCGAAAAAAATACATTTTTCAAACTCCAATCAAGCTAATTTATTATAAAAGATAGCTTAGCATACTGGGAAATCAATTAAGTACATAAATGATAGATAAACGACTCACATAAATATGTGCGCCTTCATGTAAGTTGGAAGCTGAAGTCAGCTAATAACTACAAAGTAAAGGGCATCAATATTATCGTGCCTGTCCTGTTGATGTACGCTAAAAAATTGTCGCTACGATGTGTAACTGTGTTACCTTTGGTTGAGTTGGAAATTCAGCTTTTTGTGGAATTAACGATTTGAATGGATTACGGGATTTTTAATAAAGTTAAAGTTGCATCCAACAAGGCTGCAACTTTATATCTGAAAGGTTTTAATCAGCGATACATATCAAACAGAGACATACCTTTTAAGTCAGTAAACGCTTTGAAAGAAGCTTGCAGAGCAGCCTGTTGCTGGTAGTACTCAGAAATAGTCGCAACCCAATCGGCATCGACCAGCTCTCCTGAGCGCACTTTGTTAGATATGCTACGTTCGCTGCCCAATGAATCCAGTTGTTCCAGTTCCTGAAGCTGTAAACCGAGAACCGCTTCTACAGAAAAGAAGTTATTCAGGCTATTGCGAATTCCGCGGTTAGCTTTATTCATCAATTCCATCGCTTCATTTTTCTGTTCTTCACTCGCAGTACTGTACGGCGTTTTTAATGCCTCAATTGCCCTGTCAATGGAAGCGAAAACATCGGATTCACTATTAGTTTTGCCATCAGGTTCTTTGATCGGGTTGCCAGGCTGAGATAAAAATGCGTCTCTCCCAGTATAGGCAATAATCATCGAACGATTATCATCCACTTTCTGGGTGATTCTTTCTTCACCACCAACGTAGCTCACCTTCCCACTATTCTTATCAGCAACAAAAGGAGGTTTGTCCGTCTTATAACCAGCAAAAATATAACGACCATTACCATCGGTTTTATTGCCCAGATTCAACAATTCTTGTTTGAAACCTTCCAGCTGCTGGGCATAAGATGCACGATCCTGATCGCTCTGCTTATCCGCCGCTGCCACTAATGTTTCAAAAACACTAGTCGTGACCTTTACCATACTTGAGGTAATGCTCAATTGGGTTGACATGGCATTTCTGGCAAAAATGCGGGCAGTTGCGAACTGTTGGTTTTTCGATTCAGATTGAGAAACCATAATGTTCTGCGAAGCAGCCAGAGGATCGTCTGAAGGATTAATCACTCGGCGACCACTGGACAGTTGTTCACCCGATTTCATCCATTTAGATTGGGCACCCAAGATCCCATTCATTTTTTGACTGTATAATTGATTCGTACTTACACGCACAATATCATTTCCTTTTTATCTTCAACTGAACGGTGATTAGCGAATACCCAAGATGGCATCAAATAAGGTTGTCGCAGTCTGGATTACACGGGCATTTGCCAGATAATACTGCTGCAAGCGTTGCAGATCGCCATATTCTTCGTCCATATTGACGCCAGAAATTGATTGGCGAGTTGACTTAAGTTGAGTAACGATATGCTCCTGAGCTTCGGCATTCACTTTAGCTTTATGCGCCTGATTACCGACTGTACTGACCAATGATGCGAACTCATCAGCAAAGGTGGATTTGCCATCAACCAAACGCTTATTCTGTAATTCAAGAAATTTCTTCGCATTGCGGTTATCACTTGGCCCTCCATCTTTGGCACCGGCGGTCGCCAACTGGGAAGAATCTTTCAGATTTACTTCCAGCGTTGCCACAACGTTGCTGACAGTTTTCAGTGTGTGGGTATCATGATTTTCTGCTTTAGAAGCATCGATTTTCACTTTCAGCCCGTCAAACTCCAGCGTATCACCTTCTTGTTTCACAGGGATGATTGCTTTGTCAGAAACGCGCTGAACTTTCCAATCTCCATCTTCAAATTTGAGGGTATAGTCACTGGCCTTAACTTCCGTGGTCTCTGCGTATTCCACCGTAATTTCAGCCGAACCTTTATTATTACTGTTAGAAATAACTTCAGGTTTAGTGAAATTAAAGAAATTCACACCTTCTTTGCCTTTTAAATCAAAGCCCTCGTGTTGTACCTGATTGAACTTATCCGCCATTACCAATGCCAGTCGGTTCAAATCATTACGAGTTGAATCCACCACTTCTCTGCGGACTGCCAATGCACCGCCCAATGCGCCTTGAGAAATGAAACGCTCATCAATTTCTCTCGTACCAGATGTGCCGTTGTTGTAACCCAGAGTGATACGACTGCTGTCAGCGCTGGATGAGATCGCTTCCAGTTGATAGGATTTATTGCCTGATACCAGCGTCATGCCACCACCGAATGAGACGTTATAAACGCCGCCATCCTGCTGAACCACATTCACTTCTACCAGTTGGTTTAATCGGTTAACGGCTTCATCACGCTTATCCAGCAAGGCCAGGGGTTCGCCCGTACCCGTACCGCGCATACGCGTAATGTCATTGTTCAGCTTGGCAATTTCTTCCGCGTATTCGTTGATCTCTTGGACATTTTGTGTGATTTGGGCGTTGACACTGCTATCGACCTGACGCAAAAAATTCTCAGTCTCTTTGAAACGGCTGACCAAACCTTCTGCATTGCCCAACACTGTGGTTCTGGCAGCACTGTCTTCCGCATTGCTTTCAACGGTTCCCAGACTTTTGAATAAACCTGTCATGGAGTTAGACAGACTGGTGTCTTTATCTGCCAACAGGTCATTGATTTGATTCATCTTCTCGTTATAAGTATTCTGCGCAGCATGTTTAGTTTGTGCAGCATTGTATTGCTGGTTGATAAACTCATTGTATTCACGGTTGATGGTGCTGACAACGACACCGTTGCCCACAAAGCCCACAGGGGACATGGTTCCATTATTTTGTGTCATCACGGTAGTCTGTCGGTTATAGTCCGCGTTTTTAGAGTTGGCAATGTTATTACCTACTACACCCATTGCCACCTGCGCAGCATTAATACCACTCATAGCAGTATTCATAAGACTATTGGACATGTGTAGATCCTTTTACGTTTTCTTTAGACCTCCATCTGTGGGAGGCCGTTTACTGTTACAGTTATCGGCAATTCTCTTTGTTCCTTGAGCAAAAATGCTCTTGATTCTGTGGCCAATCGCTTAAAGCGAAATAGTTCAAGGCAAATATTGTCTAAAACAAATATTGCCTAAAATAAGTTATCAAAATCATAGGAATAGGCTTTTGCCATTTGGCTGCCGGTATTTTGTAATTGCTGGATCAGTGATACGAGTTTTTTGGCATAGCCAGGATCGGTGGCATAACCTGCATCCTGTAAGGAATAAGCGCCTTGCTCTGCTGTCGTTGATTGCGCTACCTTGGCGTAACGCGGGTTTTCCGTCAGCAATTTGACGTAATCCGTTATCGCTTCCACATAGGAACCATATACGCGGAAACTGTCCTGTATTTTCTTCGGCTCACCATCAATATATTCCGTCGTCATGATATTGGTGACAGATCCCTTCCAATACTTGCCAGCTTTGATACCAAACAGGTTATGGCTTGGTTTACCTTCTGCCGTCAGGATTTCTCTTTGCCCCCAGCCAGATTCCAATGCTGCCTGTGCAATAATCAACAAATGGGGAATGCCACTTTTTTGGCTCGCCAATTGCGCAGGCAAAGAAAGCATGGAAACAAAGTTGGCGCTGTTCATTGGCAATGGCTTCAATTGAGCTATTCCTTTGGAGAATGTGCCTTTGGAGAATGTGCCTTTGGCGAAAGCAGAAGGTGTGTTTTCAGGCATAGCCCGACGCATAAACGGCTCCAGAGCCTGTTTCGGTAATGTGTGCAGGATGTCATTACCTAATGGCATCGGCGTGGTTCCGGCCAGTTCACTGGGATCACTAGGAATATTATTCGCATTGGAGAATTGCTTGACGATCATATCAGCAAACCCAAGCCCCTTTTGGGAAAGGTCTTGGGCAATTTGCTGATCGTACATCGACGTGTAAAAACGTGTCTGTTCACTGCTCAATATGCCATCCTGAGGCAGCGAGGAACGCATGCTTTTCAGCATCATCTGAACGAAGACACCCTCCAGTTGTTGGGCTACTTGCCGTAGCCCTTGTTCTGGTTCCTGTGACAGTTTCGCTTTCAATGAATGCAGTGAATTAACATCGTAAGCAGCGTTGGGCATCGTCAGAAAGTCATTCATCAGATAATCTCCAACTTCGCACGCAGACAGCCTGCGCTCTCCATCGCCTGCAAAATAGACATGAGATCCGTTGGTGTGGCCCCCAAGACATTCAGCGCACGTACAACCTGCGTCAGATTCGCGCTGGCACTGACTTGCTGCAATGCGCCGCCCTGCTCCTGAATACCAATCCCCGTATTGCGGGTTACGACAGTATTGCCTCCCGCTAAAGGTGTATCAGGCTGATTGACCACCGCCTGACGTTCAACCGTCACTGACAGGCTACCGTGAGCAATGGCACAACTATCCAGAGTAACATTGCGGTTCATGACCACCGAGCCTGTGCGGGAGTTAAAAATCACTTTGGCATCACCGGCACCAACACGGATATTCAGGTTCTGTACTTGAGACAGAAATTTAACCTGTTCACTGTTCTCAATCGGCAAACGTAGCTGAACGGTACGGGAATCCAGCGGAGTGGCCGTTCCTGTTCCTTTCAGGTGATTAATCGCATCACTGATTTGCTGAGCCAAACCGAAATCATCATCATTCAGTTGCAGGTTCAATGTGCCTTTCTGACCAAATTGTGTCGGTAATTCACGTTCAATCACCGCACCATTGGAGATACGCCCCCCCGCAAGCTGGTTGATTTTGATGCTGTTACCACCGGCACTCGCTCCTGCACCACCCACCAGAATATTTCCCTGAGCCAGCGCGTAGACCTGATTATCCACGCCTTTCAACGGTGTCATCAGCAATGTCCCCCCACGCAGGCTCTTGGCATTACCCAGCGAGGAAACCACGATATCAATGCCTTGCCCTGAACGTGCAAATGGTGGCAGCTTTGCTGTCACCATTACTGCGGCTACGTTTTTAAGCTGCATATTGGTACCGGACGGTACAGTGATCCCCAACTGTGACAGCATGTTACTCAGACTTTGAGTGGTGAAAGGCGTTTGCATGGTTTGGTCGCCCGTTCCATCCAGCCCGACCACCAAGCCATAGCCAATCAGTGCGTTATCTCTGACACCTTCAATGCTCGTCAAATCACGAATGCGCTCCGCAAAAGCGCTGGTAGACGCGAACGTGTTGAACAGTACCAACACTAGCGTAAAAAGGCTGGCGACTAATTTTTTCATCCTGACCATCCTCTTTTAAAACGGTGAGATATTCATAAAGAAACGCTGCAACCAGCCCATGTTCTGCGCTTCATTGATATAGCCATCACCGACATATTCAATGCGAGCGTCTGCAACTTGGTTGGAGCTCACCGTATTGTTGCCAGTAATCGTGCGCGGATTCACGACGCCAGAGAAACGAATGAATTCCGTTCCCTGATTTATGGCGATCTGTTTTTCTCCCACCACATGCAGGTTGCCGTTTGCCAGCAGTCTATCCACGGTCACAGTAATCGTACCCCTGAATGTGTTGTTGGCATTCGCCCCGCCTTTACCGCCAAACTCGTTGTTACCTTCCATGCCCAAATCAGTTTTGCCTCCGCCTATCAATCCCTGTAAAAAACGTGGGGTCAAGGCCGCCGCGAAACCCGTTTTCCCATTGCGACTGGCATTGGCTGAGGAATTTTTGCTCGCACTGACGTTTTCTTGCAAGATAATAGTCAGTGTATCGCCGATATTGCGTGGACGACGGTCTTCAAACAGGGGTTGATAACCGTAATAGACTGGTTGGACAACTTGAAAAACAGAGCCATTTGGTATTGGAGCGGGTGTTTCGGCAGGTTTTGCCGTTGTCTGTCCTTGCACCAGCGGTTTGTGCGGTATATAAGCACATCCCCCTAATGTCAGTACCGACAATGTGAGTACCGCCATAGATATGCTAATACGCCACTTATTTCTCCGGTTTTTCCGTAAACCGACAGAGTCATAAGCTATATGGTTTTTAGCATGGCTTCCGGCATGGTTCTCGGCAACTGGCATTGTATCCATCTTCTATGCTCTTAATTTTATCGCAGAAATAGTGAGGGAAACGGTTCCCCCACTATTCATGATTTGGTTATAACTGAGTCAGTTTTTGCAGCATCTGATCAGACGTCGATACCGCTTTACTGTTGATTTCGTAGGCTCGCTGAACCTGAATCATATTGACCAGCTCTTCTGCCACATTGACGTTAGATGTTTCAACATAGCCCTGATAGAGCAACCCAGCGCCATTGATACCCGGTGCATTTTCCACAGGAACACCGGAACTGTTGGTTTCCAGATACAGGTTATCACCGATACTTTCCAGACCGCTCTCGTTGATGAACGTGGTCAGCGTCAATTGTCCGACCTGCTGAGGCGCGGTTTGTCCCTGCACGTTCACACTGACGAGCCCGTCCTTGGCAACGCTCATTTTGATAGTATTGTCGGGAATGATGATCGCAGGCACGACCTGAAAACCGCCCGCTGTCACCAACTGACCATTCTGATCCACCTGAAATGAACCATCGCGGGTATAGCCCGTTGTTCCATCAGGCATTTGGATCTGAAAGAAGCCCTGCCCCTTAATTGCCATGTCCCTGCTACTGGCCTTTACCAGATTACCCTGACTGTGCAGACGCTCGGTCGCAACAGGACGCACACCTGTACCAATCTGCAAACCCGATGGCAGGTTAGTCTGTTCAGAAGACATTGCGCCCGGCTGACGTTCGGTTTGATAGAGCAAATCTTCAAATATCGCGCGCTGGCGTTTAAAACCGTTGGTGTTAACGTTTGCCAGATTGTTGGCAATGACATCCATATTGGTTTGCTGAGCATCCAGCCCAGTCTTGGCAATCCATAAAGATCGGATCATGAATTTATCCTCTGTCCCCTATTTAGCTCATGGCGAGAATTTGGTTGGCCCGCTGAGCATTTTCATCGGAACTGTGTATGACTTTCATCTGCATCTCAAAGCGACGCGCATTGGCGATCATGTTCACCATGCTCTCCACCGGATTGACATTGCTGCCTTCCAGTACGCCCGGCATGATTTTCACTTCCGTGCTGGCCGCCAGTTCATTGCCCTGCTGTTCCCGCGCCTGTGGTGTCAAATGAAACAATCCATCATCGCCCCGCACTATTTGATTAGTTTCCGGTTTGACGATTTTCAGTTTGCCTATCTGACCCAATAAGGTGGGCGGATCGCTGGCAATCAGGGCAGAGATGGCACCATCAGCCGCAATGGTCAGTTCAGCTTGTGGCGGAACATCAATCGGCCCGTTTTCGCCCATCAACATACGACCCCGCACCATCAGTTGCCCTTCTGGTGAAATCTGGATGCCACCGTTGCGGGTATAGGCTTCCGTCCCGTCTTCAAGCTGGACAGCCAAGTAGCCGCCTTGTCCGACAGCCACATCCAACGGGCGGGAGGTATAATTCATTGGCCCCTGACGGCTATCCATGCCGGGGGTAGAGGCAACGGTGAGTGTACGTGTCGGCAGGGTTTCACCTTCAATCGGTACAGCACGCAGCGCAGCAAGCTGAGCCTTGAAGCCCGGCGTTGATGCGTTGGCCAGATTGTTGGCAGTAACGGCCTGATGCTCCAGCGTTTGTCGCGCTGCGCCCATAGCAGTATAAATGACGTGATCCATAGAACTATCTCCAAAAAAGCTATCCGCCGGAGCCTATTAACGCATGCTGACCAGTGTTTGCAGAATCTGATCCTGCGTCTTGATGGTCTGGGCGTTGGATTGATAGTTACGCTGGGCGACGATCATATTGACCAGCTCTTGGCTCATATCCACGTTAGAGGCTTCCAGCGCACCGCTGATCAGCTTACCTAAGTTACCTGAGCCTGCGAGACCTATAACTGGGCTACCAGACGCACTGGATTCTGCCCAAACATTATCACCTTGTGCAGCCAAGCCTTCAGGATTAGAGAAGTTTGCCAGTACAACCTGGCCTAGAGCCAATGTCTCAGAGTTAGAATATATGCCGTAAATTTTGCCGTCATTATCGACACGGTAATTGGTGAAATGCCCCGTCTCATAACCATCTTGCTTTGGAGGAGAGATAGAGTTTTGAGCAATATTCTGTTGCTTGCTACCATTGAGTTCAATATTGATTTGCGCAGTGGCAGAGCCATTTAAAGCTGGTACCTCAAATTTAAATGGTGGAATATCTTTCATTTGACCACTGGTATTGAATTCTAACTCACCCAATTTCTGAGGTTTAGAACCCGCAGCAGACCTATCCAGCGCATGAACTGTCCATTTGTTATTGTCTGTTTTAGTAAAAAACACATTGATATCATGCTGATTCCCTAAGCTATCAAATACTTGAAGCGGAGTACTAAAGTTAAATGTGTTTTTCTTATCTGGATCAAATTCTCCGGTGATAGCTGTCTCCATTGAATTCAGACTAGCTTTCAGTTTGATTTCCGTTGTTGCTTTTGCATCTAACATATCGGTTGGAATCGAAATCGGTCCGACTGATCCGCCCTGCTGAATTTCACCGTTCACTGCCGGATAACCTGTCAGCTTCATCCCCTGCATATTGATCAGATTACGATCTGCATCCATCTGGAACTGACCGTTACGGGAATAGAAGATATTGCCGTTGGAGTCCTGCATGCGAAACAAACCGCCTTGGGTGATAGCCATGTCCAACTGGCGGTTAGTCGTGGTGGTTGAGCCATCTTTAAAGTTCTGAACCATGCCAGAAACCTTAACCCCCAAACCCACTTCTGAACCGCTGAAAACGTCCGCAAAGGCAGCGGAGCTGGATTTAAAACCATATGTCGCTGAGTTTGAGATGTTATTACCAATAACGTCCAGGTTACCTGCTGCGGC
This sequence comes from Xenorhabdus littoralis, assembly GCF_033949345.1. Lineage (NCBI taxonomy): Bacteria > Pseudomonadati > Pseudomonadota > Gammaproteobacteria > Enterobacterales > Morganellaceae > Xenorhabdus > Xenorhabdus littoralis. The sequence continues at coordinate 34,379 of NZ_VCDP01000056.1, read as the reverse complement.
ATTCAAGCCACTGACCGCTTGTGAAAAAGACATACGTCCTCCGTTTAATTAAAGAATCTGACGAACTTTATCCATGGTTACCATACCCGCCAGCCCTAAATCTAATTTAGTGCCATCCTCACCTCGCGTGACGCCATTTACCTCGGCATAAGTCAGCGATTGTGTCACTACCGCTTGTTTTTGATAGCTTGTGGCAACGGTAAAGTTATAAGCACCGTCTGCCACTTCCTTGCCATCCGCGTCTTTACCATCCCACTTGAAACTATGGACACCCGCACTAAAGTTACCGATATCCGCCTCCCGAACTACCGCACCACTCTTATCTTTGATGGTGACTTTCACTTCATCGGCAGGACGGGTCAGCTCAAAGCCAAGTGGCGTTATGCTAATGTCTTTTTCTTTACTGGAACCCACTAAAATCTTATCGCCAGGTATCATGACGCCTCGATTAATCAGCAATGTTGTTTGCATTGCCTGATTGTTGTCCATCTGCCCGACAACGGCTCCCAGTGTTTTATTGAGTTTTTCAATGCCTTCAACGGTACTGATCTGCGCAAACTGTGTCGCCATCTCGTTGTTTTGCATTGGGTTGGTTGGGTCTTGATTCTTGAGCTGTGCAATCAGCAAGTTCAAGAAGTTATCTTTGATTTCACCGCTGCTTTGTGGATTTTTCTTGGCTGCGGAAGCGAGCTCGCCTACCGTGGTGTTATCCAATGAATCATTGATTGAAGTGGTAATTCCCATAACTAAATTCCTGTTACTGACCCAACGTCAACGTTTTCAACATAATAGACTTAGTGGTGTTAAGCACTTCAACGTTTGCCTGATAGCTGCGGGAAGCAGAGATGGTATTGACCATTTCCCCGACCACATCCACATTTGGCATACGTACATAACCTTTTTCATCGGCCAACGGGTTACCCGGCTTATATTCAAGACGGAAAGGTGTGGGATCATCCACCACTTCGCTGACACGAACACCGCCTATCTCCTGCCCTGCTGGTGCAGCGACGCGAAAAACTACCTGTTTAGCGCGATAAGGCTCGCCATCCGGCCCGACAACGCTATCGGCATTCGCCATATTGCTGGCGCTGACGTTCAGTCGCTGGGACTGAGCGGAAAGCGCAGAGCTGGCAATATCAAAAATACTGAGTAGAGACATTCCCATTATCCTTGTGACTGTAGAACTGACATCATGCTTTTGATCTGCGCATTCGTCATAGTAAGTTCGGCCTGATATTTCAGGCTGTTATCTGCGAAATTGCTGCGTTCCATATCCATGTCAACGGTATTTCCATCCATTGCCGTCTGGTATGGCACCCGATACAGCAGATCCATCTCCAGACGTTTTTGAGGCTGAACGGGAATATGTCGCTCGGAAGTCAGAGTCAGCCCAATTCCGTTTCCCGTTACACGGCCATGTGCCATCGTCTTTTTCAGTTGAGCCGCAAAATCGATATCGCGCGCCTGATAGCCAGGAGTATCCGCATTGGCAATATTGGCGGACAAAATTTCCTGCCGTTGATTCCGGAGTGCCAGCGCTTCTTGTCGAAATTGAAAGGCTGCATCTAATTTATCGAGCATATTCCTCCTTCGGGTCTGTTCTGTCGGGGCGAACCCCAATAAAATCGAATGGGTATATAAGCAGCTAACAGAATAAACGGAGAAAAAAAAGCTGATTCGAAGAATAGAAACAAATTGGATTGCTATTTATCCCATTAACGAATAATCAATCGCGTTACACTATTAACATTCAACAGGTACTGAATATTTTTTGAAATCACAGTTCGCTAACGAAGTTAAGGTGATGACATGCCTGCATTAAAACTTATCGGTATTCTTGCCATTTTCCTTAATCTATTTTTTGGCAGTTCTCTGGTTTGGGGGAATAACTTACCGCAATCAATAAATGACTATTTCAGGCAGATTCATCACACAGCAGGCCATAAAGTTTCTGTAGAAATCAAAACGCCTGAACAACAATGGCCAATCTGTGAGTTTCCTGAGATACAACCATCACTTGGCAACAAAAATTGGGGCAATATCTCCATTCCCGTGACTTGTGGTCAGCAGCGCCGTTTTATTCAGGTTTATGTCAACGTCATCGGTCCATATTTGGTTTCCAAGCGAGCCATTAATCGCAATACGGTACTGACAGAAAAAGACTTTCAAGTCAAAAACGGCTCTTTAGATAAACTGCCCAACGATATAATCCGTAACAGAAAGGCCATACAAAATGGTATTGCTATCCGCAGCATACCTGCCGGACAATCCATCACACGCAATATGATCCGGCGTCCGTGGGCAATTAAAGCCGGACAAAATGTGGTCGTCACCGTAGATGGACACCATTTTCAGGTGCGTTATGAAGGAAAAGCGATTAACAACGCCGCAAGTTTTGATAATATTCGTGTCCGCCTGAATTCCGGACAGGTTATTACGGGTGAAGCTCAAGAAAATGGCAGTGTAAAAATGATGTTATAAATGGCTAAAGTTTTATTTCTTCAAGCCGATATAACCAACAGACCATGATTTACAGGCATGCCAGCGGTATATCGCCTGCTACCTAAGACAAATAAATAATGCCTGATTAAAGGATTACGATTATGAGTATTGAACGCACTCAACCTCTACTGGCTATGGCTGCTTTACAGCAACGCAATGCCAATGAAGGTGCTCAGAGCACTCGCAGGACTGTGGCCGTCGCAGAAAAAAGCGCCGATACACAGGTCAAGCTGAGCGAAGCGCAGAAAAAGCTCGTTCAGCCAAGCAGTCAGGATATTAATATCCAGAAAGTACAACAATTGAAAGAAGCCATTGCAAAGGGAACACTGGCAATGGACAGCGGTAAAATTGCCGATGCCCTGTTCAGAGAAGCCCTTGAAAACATGGAATATGATAAATAAACCATCGAATTCATAAAGAGTCATAAATGGAAGAACTTCAACTCTTGCTTGAACAGCAAAGCGCATACTTAAACTCGCTTTCGCAAACTATGGCAGAAGAACAGCGCATATTGAGCGAAGGCTTTATTGAAGCGAATCATTTACATCGGGTGACGGAACAAAAAACATTTTTGCTTTCAGCACTTGGTCACGCTGAACGAAAGCGTCAGCAATTAAGTGTCACGCTGAGAATAAAGCCCCCTTACACCACTCATGAAAGACTGGCTGTATTATGGGAGCAAATTAACCAGACGGTTGAACGTATCCGTAATTTAAATGCGCATAATGGATTTCTGCTGAATCAGCATGTGGAGTTGAACAGTAAAGCCATTGCTTTTCTGAAGAGTCATCACAGCCCTTCTCTTTATGGTGCAGATGGTCAAGCCCGACGTAATTCAGCACTGTCTGGCCACAAAATCAGTGTCTGATTTTTAGCAATACTGCTTTAAGCAGTAATATGTACAGACCTCTTGGTTTATCAGTGACATATAAGGGGTCTGTTTTAGCTGTTATCTATTTTAGATACCTATTCGAATGGCACGACTTTATCACTCATAACTCATTGTGAATGTCGCTGTCGCATTGGCAATTCCTGTCTTCATGTTATTACCATACCGATAGTAACGTGCTTTTAAAGGAATGTTTACAGTCCCCCCCATACCTGTTGTTGCATAGTGTATTTTTTTATCAAGGTGAATGGGTGCATTAGTTCTGCCATCTAAAATTTGAACACCAACATCCTTAGCCCTATCCTTAGAACCACTTCTAAGATTGATAATACCCTGTGTTGCATTATAAGCCCCCCGCTCAGTTGCCTGTAAGGTCATATAAACCTTAGCCTTGGGTTCACAAGTCAAAGGTATATTAAATCCTGTTTCGGCGGCCGTTGAACCCACCTTAGGTAATTGCGCTGTCGTTATCCGACCTAATGTTACGGGAATGGTACTGTTATTAACGGAACAAGATGGTGCATTAATCGTTATCATACCTGTGGTAAACGGAAACTCTTGATTCACATAAGGTTTTTCAGACTCGGGCAGAGCAACAACAGCTGCGGCAACTGGCTGTGAATAACGACCTGGCTTTATCGGACCAATTTTGTAAAACGTAAGCCTGAGTCCGACACTCAGATTTTTTCTGCCATCAGGCGCTATCTTCGCGCCATAAAGTACCTTGGCATTCGTGCCCAAAAGATAGTCTTCTGCTGTTGTTACAAACTGTTCCCGGTCCCAGTCATCCAAACCGGCAACTACATATCCAAGACCACTATCACCCAGTTTAAAAATTTTTCGGCGGAGGGAAGTTAGCCCTGAATCGACCCCATAAGCTTTTATACCGACAATCATATCCGTGGTTCCTGTCGGCATATTTGTACAGGTTATCGCCATGTCAGCCCGAGTCTGGGAATCTAAGCTACGGAATATTTCCCCCTCAGACATATGTTGCGGAATAGACACTTCGACAGTCGACAGTATTCCATTGCCCCCGGCACAATAGGCATAAACTTCACCGGAAATAAAAAGCACCGGGGCCAGCAATAACCACGGATAAACGAATATTTTCATCAGGCATTCCTTATATTGAATCTATAATTTATTATTGAATTGCCATTCTTAACGCAGAAAGAGGATAATTTCTCTTCATCACTGACAATCTGCCTTCATCGAAATCACCGCAGCTTTACTTTTTGGCAAAATAAAACGCGCTTTACACTGATAAAACTGACCATGACCCCATTGAACAGACAACTGCCCCTGCTCCGGTACGCCACCGAAAAAAACTTCACCGCCATTGCCAACAATGCTCTGATTTGCGCTAAGAGGGCGGAGTTTATTTTCTTCATTCACTTTATTTTCTTCATGCACAGTGGCCATTGCGCCAAAAGGAATCGGTTTACCTCGTTCAGTCAGCGTGAACAGGACCCGGTGGCCGACCCATGTTCGGAAATCAGCCACTACCATAGCTCCCTGTGTCGGAATAACAGTCTGGATATTAGACTCAATTTCCACTCCATCCCCAAAAGAGTCCGGTGACAGAGCGATACGGTTACGGTGATAAGGACTGACATAGGGCAATACTGCATGGCCCCGCCCATCTGTTTCAACACCGTTATAGCCGTTAATCTTAACGCCGGCAGCACCGGGTGTTTTGACCAAGACAATCGTCTCACCCAATGATTGGGATAACGTCACGCCATGACGATGAGCAACCATCCCCCCTCTGAGGCCGTAATTAATCTGCTTCGAGCTATCGTTGTAGTTATACCCACCGGACAGCTCACCATAACGGGCTTTATAGTTGAGATTAATATTACCATTGGCACTCTGACCGTTATTACCGTAACGCTGTTGCAGAGAATAACCCAGAACACCGCCATCCAGAGCCGTACCACTCAGTCCAATTGATTGGTTGATATCGCCCCGACGGCTATGATTGATACTATAAGTAGCCCAACTGCTCCGCAGCCAGCGGTCGAGCGGAATTTGTACATTGAATGCCAGTTGTTTGTCGGCTGTTGAGTTATTTGAACTCATATTCTGGGTGTAATTCAGGGTATAATTGACATCGGCATAATTCACACTATATCCGACATTCAAACGACGGGCTGGGCTGCTGTTCCCCCAGTTATTCTGCCAGTCACCGGAAAAATAGACACTACCATAATCCGACAGATTCTGACTCAGAGTGAGCTGAAATTTATGTTTACGTTGAGATAACCGCTTGTCATATTCAGCCCGATGATTAGCGTCCGGAAAATCATAAAAGTGAGGTGAAGAGTAATAGTAACTGGCCAGAGACAAGTTAGTCCTGGTCTGCTCGAAGTCTTTGGTATATTGCGTCCGGTAAAGCCAACCCTGTTGTTGACCTTCAGCAATAATATCAGCCTGTGATTGGGTGATATCAAAAGACAAAGAACCCCAATGACCAAAGCTATGTCCCACACCAATGGCATAAGCCTGATAGTTCGGAGACAGTAACGTACCACCATACACAGTTGTAGCATGTGGCAGACCATAATAAACTTCGCTCTGTATAAAAACCGGACGGCGGGTATGTTTGTGCGAAGTGCGGTATTCTCCCGCTGTCAGGCTGTATTTGAATCGTCCTTCTCTCAGCATGACGGGCGCTGATGAAAAGGATTGAACAAAATGTCGCTCACGACCATCCGCTTCCCGAATAATCACATCCAAATCGCCACCAGAAGAGGCCGGATAAAGATCATCAATGACGAAAGCGCCGGGTGGAACATAAGCCTGATAAATCATGTATCCGTTCTGACGAATAGTGATTTGAGCATTACTTTCTGCTATTCCCCGCACCACGGGGGCGAATCCCCGCTGGCTGTCCGGCAGCATATTATCATCAGACATCAGAGTAGTACCACGGAAAGCAAATCCGCTAAACAGTTCTCCCCGTGTATTGGTTTCACCAATCACCAATTGGCTTTTCAGCAGATGAATATCGCGTTGCAGATATGTATTAAGATTTTCCCAACGTGGCTCACTGCCATTGTCTCGGTGGTAAGTCGAATAATTCCGTAAGCGCCAGGCGTCCCAGTTTAATCCACTACGCAGATTCAGATAGAAACTCTTGGTATTAGGGCCGCTTTTACTCCGGGTTTCAGCACCACTAAGATCGTAATTCATCCATAGCGCGGGGTCACCCTGCTGCCAAAGTGATGAATCAATCGATTCAGCCATCATCGCCGCCTGCGGAAGACTAATAAGCAGCGTTTGTTGACCAAACTGTAACGTGGTATTGGCATAAGGAATGCTATCAGCCAAGTCGGTGATCGACGTCTTTGAGTTCAAACCGGAAAAAGCAGCTACATTCACTCCCCAGTCAGCCAGTTGTTGAACCGATAAGACGGGTTGCAGTTTCTTGTTGGCTCCCAACACAAACTGGACATCTTGATCACCTTTATCCTGACCATTGACACGGATATCAACATGGTAGATCCCCGGCGCACTTCCGCCTTTTTCCGCAAAATAACTCAAATCAGGCAACGGCGCGGACGGGTCATGAATTTCCAATGCATCAAGGTCAAAATAGTCACTGGAATACGCAAATACAGGTAGAAATCCGAGCAGCAGCAACCTTAACCGGCCACGGATAGTGAAAGCAATCAAACGCATATTATCTTTTGACTTATAGATGATTACCAAGATGATAATGTCTGAGACTGTGGCTCAGTTGTGCCGCCAAAATCATTGATGACTCGCCAAGTTACGGTATTGCCGGAACCAGCGGGTAAAGGCCATTGCCAGCTACTAAACGGGGCTACCATACCGGTTTCTGGCACGGATTGCCCCCCGACCGTAATGTCATAGAAAGAGACATAAAAAGGGGTTGGATTCTGCACTATCAGTTGCCCGCCCTGTCGGGAAAAAGTCAGTTGATGATAAGCATTACCTGCTTGTTCTTCTGTCAACCCAACCGGCCGATAAAAAAGTTTTATCCGATTTTTCACCGATATCAGCAGACGATTTGCATTGTTCTTTTCCACAGCAGGAATAGCTTTAACGTTCAGCCAGAAGACAGATTCACGATCCCGTGGCAAAGCATCATCCGTCAGAATAATTCGTAGACGGTTTTCTTGCTCGCCATCCAGACGGAATAAGGGGGGTGTGACTAAAAATGGCGCTTTACGATCAGAGGGTTCTGTCGTTGGTGTAAATATATCTACCCAAGACTGAATAAGGTAAATCTCTTCCTTGCTATCGTTGATTACGGTAACAGTCTCTTCACGTTGAGAGGCGTCATAGATTACCCGGGTACTACTGAGTGCTACCCCAGCATGGGCGGGAATGGAAATAACAGGCAGGGACAGTAGTAATCCGATCAAAAAACGTTTTAACATAACAATATCCCTATACAACTTGGAAGTAAGGGACATCCCACCAAATAAGGTGGGAATATCACAGGTGCAATAAAAAAACAGTAAACGAAAGTGTAAGAAATTAGTTGTAATGTAGTGTAAAGGTCGTAGAAGCCTTCACTATACCTACTGTAGCCACGCCTTTAGACACATACTTAGCCTTAAAATTAAATTTAGCCTTATCCGAACTTACATTCATAGGTGTACTAAAACCATCATGGGTAATTTGACTATTATCAGCAGAATTATAAATACCAATACCAACATTCTTCGCATTATCTTTACTACTTGCAACTTCCAGCAAATCATCCGTTCTTAACCCGTCGAACTTCACCTTAACGGTCTTAGCACCCACTAGCCCGCAGTTTGTCAGATTAATCTCAAAGGGTTTATCGCCCGCAGTTTTACCTTTCGATGACAAAGAGGCTACAGCTACATCCTCCAACTTGACCTCTGATGCTGATGGTCCGGCACTACACGTTCCGCTAACAACCCTGCCCATAAAGTTAATTGTGCCATCATGAGCAAATGCAGACGCCGCCATAGAGCCAGAAATAACTATTGCGATAAATAATTTTAATAACTTCATTTTTGTATTCCCTTAATTACGTATATTACGCATATCAAACTTCTCTCAGCCGAAATAAAAATACCTATTTTCAGTGAAGAAAATTCAATAAATCCCAATAATTGATGATTGTGTTTTAACAACAGATTCAGAATGTCTTTCTTAATAAATAGTAACGATCTTTGCCAAAGCTCAAGACAACAGGCGAGTCAGTAGCACAAACGCCTGAGCAAAGTTCATCCCTCGAAAGCAGCATGAATTTGACCAAAGAAGGGCGCAATTTTTATCCGCACAATCTATTTTTGCAATTCCCTAAATACCCGATCGAGAACGCCGATCTTAACTCGCTATCTCATCCATATATACCCAACAAACGTGCAGACGCATGAAAAAACATCACTTATCGCATTGCTTTTTTTTAATAAAAACCTTCAATTTCAACACGGTATCTTGAAGTAAAATGAGTATATATAAATGGTGTGCTAATTGATGAAATATTTGAGCCAGCGTTATCCATCTGTGGTTTCCATACCCCGATGACATTGAGCATGTTTGATTAATGCCACTAGTATCAATACATCCTAATTAAAAATTTCACATTAGTAAGCCGGGAAAAGATACACCAACTAAATTCTTTAGGAAAATTGTTATTAGCGATCAATTAATACAATTTGATAGTTTATACCTATTAATATTAAACGTTCGATCAATGGGTGAAATATCACAACAATTAATCAATTAATCAATTAATCAGTTATTAAGATGAAACCGCTTTGTTTCCGGTAAATTTTTATTTTTTATTTATAACCACAATATCAGTTAAAATCTGGCAATACACCTTACTTAAATCAAATTAATTCAATATTTTTAATACGATAACTTTTTACAAAAAAATGACTTAACACTTTAAAAGAAAATAATTTCTTATGAATTATTTATAAAAAAAAATCATATAACACATTTTACTATCTTTTCCCAAGTAAAAATATCGCCTATTTATTCGGCATCTTCAGGAAGTGTGTATCCTATATCGCAAAAATCCACGTTATTCACTCCTACTTTCAATATTCCGAAATTATTTTATTTTTCCTATGAGATGAACCGGGTCTGACTATTCCAATAATCTTAACCCTATAAATAAGATTCTATGATAATCGTACAGTTAGCTCATGAAGATCCCTTACTCCTTGCTGCGCGAAGAGTAAGGAAATGTTCTAACAATTTTAATGCTTATTTATAGACCCTTGGCATTCACAGGCATGATATTGATATATTTTAAAATCCACTTTCCGGAATATAAAAGATATTAAATATCCGTTATTCAATATTTGGACCAAAACGAAAATACAATTAGCATCTCAAACAATAAATCCAGCCTGATGGCCCCGGGTTAGGTCACGAACGTTATTTAAACCAGTTTTAGTCTAAATATATTCTCTCTTCTGGTAACAACGAGTTAGCCATATCCAGATGACTATTTCTCACTAATCCATGGATTTCATGCGCCAGCTCAGTAACATCAGTGATCTTAATAATCCAGTGATTAACATAGTTCTCTACCGCTTTATTGCGCAAGCCAATTTGTATTGTTCTCTGTTCCAGTTTATTCAGCGCAATATCCCGTTCCGGATCCCATTGGATTACGATATCGCTGGCCTGAACTTTTTCTTTCCATGCTTCCTTTGAATCGAAAAAGTTAGGATCAAAGTGACTGATTACACCTTGCTGAATAATTTCTTTAAATCCTTCATGGGTTAGATCAATGGCCAGGATTCGCTTCTGCCCTTCATCCTTCTTTGCCCAACCAGAGCGGTACATCATCCATAGAAAAGAAGGTTTAATCCATGTCATACGGGACATACTGAAAGGAGGAGAAACAAAGGTGCCATTTTTGATAACACTGTCAGCAATAGAATCGGAATAAGCCTGATATACTCTGATATATTCGTCAGTGTAATTTGCTTTAATTGAGTTATTTTTATATGAAAACATATTATCCTTGTTTATTATACGAGATAGATAAATTCCATAATATTTGTGTAAAATTAAGATAATTTACACGACGAGATATAATGTATATCAGAGATATTATAAATAAAAGGCAATCTTGGGATAATTAAAATGCTTTTTGAGTTGGTTCCAGAAGAAATGAGGCAAAAATTACTTTGGCAAGGTTCCGAGGATTAATTTACCGTAAGATAATAAGATGATCGCTTCGGCGATCATCTTATATACATTATTTTACCTCGCTCCACCAATAGTCGCCGTCATTCTGATTTGGCGATTGTCAGTGATTTCAAGGTTGGACAACACAACCAAACGAGGCAATACACGACGCAGGAAACGAGACAATAACGGACGCAGGGCATGGTTAACCAACAGCACTGGTGGCGCTCCCAACATTTCCTGACGCTCCAATGCTTCTGCTGCCTGACGTTCGAGGCTTTCCGCCAGACCCGGTTCCAGTCCTCCGCCATTTTGCAATGCCTGAAGCAGCAATCTTTCCAAGCCCGCATCCAAACCAATAACGTTGATCTCATCCGCTCCCGGGAACCATTGTTGGGCAATTGCCCTGCCAAGTGCGATTCGGATCATGGCTGTTAATTCATACGGATCTTTTTGCACTGGTGCATGCTCTGCCAATGTTTCAATGATGGAACGCATATCGCGGATTGGTACTTGCTCTGCCAGCAAGTTTTGCAGGACTTTATGCAAAGTCGTCAAGCTAACGACATCAGGAATGAAATCTTCCGTCAGTTTCGGCATTTCCTGACTGACCCGCTCAAATAATTGCTGTGCTTCTTGTCTCCCGAACAGTTCACTGGAATGTTGGGACAGTAAGTGGTTAAGGTGAGTTGCAACAACGGTGCTGGCTGCGACGACGGTATAACCCTGTACTTGCGCTTGTTCTCTCAGGCTGTCATCAATCCAGACCGCAGCCAGACCAAAGGCCGGATCGGTTGTCAAGTCACCTTGCAGCTCACCCACAGCCCCACCCGGGTTGATCGCCAGCCAGCGTCCCGGATGTGCTTCACCACGACCAATTTCCACACCTTTCATCATAATGCGATAACTGGCTGGTGCCAGTTCAAGGTTGTCACGAATATGCACAACCGGCGGCAGATATCCCAATTCTTGCGCGAATTTTTTGCGTATTCCACTAATACGACCAAGCAATTCACCATTCTGACGAAAATCTACCATCGGGATTAAACGATAGCCAACTTCCATTCCCAGCGGATCTTCCAATTGCACATCAGACCATGAAGCTTCTGCGGTTTGTTGTTGTTCTTCTACCGCTTTCATCTCTTCATGTTGAGCCATCAATGGGTTTTTATCTTTACGCAGCAGGAAATAACCAATACCCGCCAAAGCGGCGGTAAACAGTAAAAAGACGAAGTTAGGCATTCCCGGCACCAAGCCGAGCAGCCCAAGTACGCCAGCACTCAACATAAGCACTTTAGGATTATTGAAAAGCTGGGTCACCATTTGCTGACCCACATCTTCATCCGTCGCGACACGGGTTACGATAACACCCGCCGCCGTGGAGATGATCAGCGCTGGTAACTGAGCAACCAATCCATCACCGATCGTCAGCAGGGTGTAGACTTCGGCCGCATCTCCCAACGTCAGACCATGTTGTGCAACACCGACAATCAAACCACCGATGATATTAATCACCAATATCATCAATCCGGCAATGGCATCACCGCGCACGAATTTACTCGCACCATCCATTGAACCGTAGAAATCAGCTTCCTGTGTCACTTCAGCACGACGTTTTTTAGCTTCATCTTCGCCGATCAATCCGGCGTTCAGATCAGCATCGATTGCCATCTGTTTGCCCGGCATTCCATCCAGCACAAAGCGCGCACCCACTTCAGCGATACGCCCCGCACCTTTGGTAATCACCATAAAGTTAATCAGGATCAGGATAACGAAAACGACGATACCAATCGCAAAATTACCACCGACAAGGAAGTGACCAAACGCTTCCACGACCTGACCCGCCGCCGCCGAACCAGTATGACCTTCCATCAGGATAATTCGTGTAGATGCAACGTTCAGTGATAGTCTCAGTAAGGTGGAAAACAGCAGAATTGTCGGAAATGCAGCAAAATCCAGCGTCCGACGGGTGAACATTGCCACCAGCAAGACCATGATGGAAAGCGCGATGTTGAATGTAAATAGCAGATCAAGCAGAAATGGTGGCAACGGCAGTACCATCATTGACAAGATCATGAGGATCAAAACAGGTCCCGCAAGCATTTGCCATTCGGAACCCTTCATGTTTCCCGGTAAACGACTCACCGTTAAACGTAGTAATGAGGCCAGATTAGCCATGACGATTATTTTCTCCAGCAAAATCCAGTGCTGGCGGCACTGGCAGATTTTCAGGTTTTTTCGGTTTCAGGCCACCTTCCTGTTTCCAACGTTTCAATTGGTAAACCCAGGCTAGCACTTCTGCAACGGCAGCATAGAGCGCCGCAGGAATAAAACCTCCCACTTCAGCATGGCGAAACAACGCTCTTGCCAAAGGTGGAGCTTCCAGTAACGGAATACGGTTTTCCGCACCAATTTCTTTGATGCGCAAGGCGATGAGTCCCGCCCCTTTTGCCAATACTCTGGGGGCACTCATTTTTTTACTGTCATATTGCAAGGCAACAGCATAATGGGTCGGGTTGGTGACAATAACATCCGCCTTCGGCACATCTGCCATCATGCGCTTACGCGCCGCCGCCCGCTGTTGTTGACGTATTCTTGCCTTTACATGTGGGTCCCCTTCTTGCTCCTTAAATTCGTCCTTGATTTCCTGACGGGTCATTCTCAATTTTTTCAGGTGGCTGCGGATTTGATAAAGCACGTCGAAAGCCACCATCGGTATCAACATAAATAAGACGATATAGCAGGCAAAAATCAGCATCATCATCGCATCACTCAACGCTATCAGAAGTGGTTGAGCAGTCAGGTTGAGCATGGCAGGCCAATTCAGCCAGATAAACAGGGCTGCGCCACCTCCCACCAATGATGCTTTCAAGATGGCTTTGAAAAGTTCCGCCAGCGCATTCATGGAAAAGATTTTTTTCAGGCCAGAAATTGGATTCAGCTTGGTCAAATCAAATTTGATGGATTTTGAGCTGAATATCAGTCCACCCATCAAGGCCGGGGCGCTCAGTGCAATCAATACTAATCCGACAAAAACCGGCAACAATGCCCAGACAGCCTGTTTCAGCAATCGGCCGACCTGTTGCAGCATCTGTTTATCGTTACTGACCATGTTGTGGTCGAAATTGAATCCTTCAAATACCATCAGCGAAAGTTCATGGGTAATCGACTGTCCACTCATCCAGAGCAAACTTACCCCTCCCGCTAGCATCAGGATTGAGGTGAGTTCCTTGGAGCGCGCAATCTGCCCGTCTTTACGGGCTTTTTCCCGTTTATGGGGCGTGGGTTCTTCGGTTTTTTCGAGATCACTATCTTCAGCCACGACTTTCCTTGGTGAGCATTAATTATTGCATGCAGAAAATTTGCCTTTGGAAAGAACAAATAAAATTGTGCTAAGCATGACAAAAGCCCAGAAATTCAATGGCGGGAACACTGCGAAATTTGCGAGGGTATTTGGGTAATTATAAGAGTGCCGGAGGTTGGGTAGCTCCGGCAGTGGGATTGGTATTTCACCCGACACTGCATTTGATTGCGGCTGCCCCATTGCACTTTCAGCTCTCCTGTTGACGTCTGAACACGGGCAAACCATTGCCCTGCCTGACCGATATGACCTACCAGTCGCCCCTTTCTGCCGTGTGGTCCTTAAATCCACACCATCACTGGCTCCTTTGGGATCGATGATGATGTCATTCATCTGATACGGATTCAGGTTAGGCACTATCGCATAACCCTGCGAATCAATGAGGTGATTCTAAATTTACCTGCAAGTCATTATCTTCATTTACTTCTGAAAAAAAAGTTTCAGTTGAACCCTAACGTAACAGTGACTTAATTTCTCCCTGACGCTGCGCCATTATCTAATGTCGCACAAATTAAAGAGTAAATTCAGTAAGTTATACGGTTTTCATCTTTCAATCTACTGAAAGCGCAAAAAAAAAGAGATGACATTTCAAGCCATCTCTTTTTTCATTTTCTCACTCAACTAATATAAATCTTAGTCTATCTTCACCACCGGTTTAATATCAATACTATCCGCGTTAACATCACTAATATGGTCTTTCGTCAATCGATAAACAATCGGACTAAGCAACGCTATCGCTATCAAGTTAGGGATTGCCATCATTGCGTTGAGGGTATCCGCCAGTAACCAGACAAAAGTCAGTGATTGAGTGGCACCAATCGGCAATGCGATAATCCAGGCGATACGGAAAGGCACTATGGCTTTTGGTCCCAGTAGATACTGAATACATTTCTCACCGTAGAAACTCCAGCCCAAAATGGTTGTGAAGGCGAAAATAGCCAAGGCAATAGCAACGATATAGTTACCACCCGGGATTACGGATGAGAACGAAGCTGCGGTCAATGTCGCCCCTGTCTGGCCTGTCAGCCAGACACCGGTAATGACAATAGTTAAGCCCGTGACAGAACAGACAATGATTGTATCAATAAAGGTGCCTAACATAGCAATCAAACCCTGACGGATCGGGTTTTGTGTTTTTGCTGTCGCATGGGCAATAGGTGCGCTTCCCATACCCGCTTCGTTAGAGAATACGCCACGTGCAATACCAAAACGGATCGCCGCCCAGACGGCTGCACCAGCAAATCCTCCCTGTGCCGCTACAGGCGTGAAAGCAGATTTGATGATTAAAACAAACGCATCAGGAATGGCAGTGACATTGAGTGCCAGAACAACGACACCCGCACCAAAGTAGCCTACAGTCATCACAGGTACTAATTTACCTGCAACATCAGAAATACGTTTAATACCGCCAATCAACACAGCACCGACCAAAATAACCAGAATTCCAGCTGTTATCACTTTTTCAATGCCAAAGTTACTTTCCAATACTTCAGCGACTGAGTTGGCTTGTACAGTATTGCCAATGCCAAAGCCTGCAATACTACCGAAGAAAGCAAAAAGGGTTCCCAGCCAAATCCATTTTTTGCCCAGTCCATTTTTGATGTAATACATCGGGCCGCCAACGTAATTACCATTTTTGTCGGTTTCACGGAAACGCACCGCCAGCACTGCTTCTGAATATTTAGTAGCCATGCCCACCAATGCAGTCATCCACATCCAGAACAATGCCCCCGGCCCACCCATCACAATGGCTGTCGCGACACCTGCAATATTTCCTGTTCCGATTGTCGCTGACAGTGCGGTCATTAATGCATTAAAAGGTGAAATCTGGCCTTCACCTCGTTGTTCATTCTTTTGGAAGAGTAATTTGAATCCAGTGCCCAATTTCCGGATCGGTAAAAAGGACAGACGAATCTGCATGAAGATGCCAATGCCCAAAAGACCGATTAGCATGGGGACTCCCCATACTACTCCGTTTATTGTACCTAACCATTGTGTAATCAGTTCCATATACACCCTCAGCAGTTAACGTAACAAGTTAGTAACAAAATCATTTCAATTAAATAAAGAGCATTTTGAGAAAATAAGCGAGGACTAATTGAGCATTACTAGCCAGAAAAAATTGATACTGTGAGTTGGGTCACTCACGCCGACAATTTTTTATCGATCTTATTGATCACCATTCCTTTTACATCACTTATTTTGATATAAATCATATTCACTAAATCTTTATCATTACTTTTTACAAATTAAAGGTTTTTTATATCGAATAAATGAGTATTATTTAGTTTATAAATAGTTTCCAAAGTAATTAAAGGGCTATCAGTGGCAAGAGTCGGTTATATCAGAGTGTCAACAAATGACCAAAATAGTGATTTACAAAGAAATGCGTTGACCGGAATCAGCTGTGAATTGATTTTTGAAGATAAAATCAGTGGAAAAACGGCTAATCGTCCGGGATTGAAACGCGCTTTAAAACACCTCAAATCGGGCGATACACTGGTGGTCTGGAAATTGGATCGGCTGGGACGTAGTGTGAAGAATCTGGTTACGCTGATTTCAGAATTACACGAGCGTAGCATTCATTTTCAAAGTATGACCGACAGTATTGATACCAGTACGGCAATGGGACGGTTTTTCTTTCATGTCATGAGTGCGCTGGCAGAGATGGAAAGAGAACTGATTGTGGAAAGAACCAATGCAGGTCTGGCCGCAGCGCGGGAACAAGGGCGTATTGGTGGGCGGCCAGTGAGATTTACCGAGGAAGATAGACAACAAGCTGCCAGACTGCTGAATAACGGACATAGCCGGAAACAGTTATCGATTATTTACAATGTGTCGTTGTCTACGATTTATAAATATTTACCGGCAGGGACAGTGGCTGATTTACCATTCCACGATTAATACGGTTATAAAGCTACGATGTCGGACGCGTAAAATCTTTTACTAATTCAACCCATTCTGTTGGCTTTTCAATTTGAACAGCATGACCACTATCTATTTCTTTGTACGTGCTGTTTTTAATATTTTTATAAACTTCACGTACCCGATAAGGCGGAATCAACGTATCTCTACTTAATCCAATAACCAGCGTATCTTTATCTATTTGAGACAAATAATCTTTTATGTTTAGGATTAATCCCAAAGCAATGCGTTTGCCTATCTCTTTTTCTGCTGGCCGGGCACATATTTGCTGTATAGTGTCATGTCCCAGTGATGAGAGAAATTCTGGACTGAGAGCATGGGATAGGCCAAAAGCCATTGCTGATGCTTTATCATTACACTCCAGATGCAACCATGTATTGAATACTAATTGATGGCGAGGATCATCATTTGTCGCCCACGGGGCGGTCAATATCAATTTATTGATTATATTCGGATACTTTGCTGCTACTACAGCAGCAACGACAGCGCCCAGAGACACACCGACCAAATCAACGGAAGCAGTGCTGCTATTTTCTATCAAGCTATTCTCTACCAAACTATCCTCTATCACAGCGGCGATTTGCTCAGCGAGGTGCTCAATAGTCAATGTTTCTGAGGGTAATGCAGAATTTCCACATCCTGCATAGTCAGGAATGATCACTGTTCGATCACCGTTAAATGCTTTTTTTATTTCCCCAAAGCTACTATTGCCGCTGCTATTTGTGCCATGCAGAAGTACGATTGGTTTTTTGTTATTTTCCTGATCTTCTCCAAATTCTTTACGATAAGAAACAAATGAATTATTCAACTTAATGATTTTATCGATCGACTTCACAACGTTTTCCTCTGCATGATCTGGATTGGTGTATGTTTATACACGAGTTCAGTGGGTTAACACTGTGATCTAATCTTCTTAATTAAAATATCGAAGAGTGATGGAGAAATTTTGAAGAAATATTGGGATGGATGTTTGGGCCAGCCATCAGGCTCACCCAAACGCGATCACAACGCAGGTGTTCTGACCGTTAAGATATTTTCATTAATATACTGTTTTTAAAAGTGTTCTTACTCGTTATCAAAAACCTAAACTATCCAATAAATCATCAACTTGTTCTTGGTTGGCAATAACGCCTGTACCATGTTGGTTGACTTGAGGTCCATTAAGAAGATTGTCGTTCTCTTTTTTCGCTTTAGCTATCTGATCAGAGGGCATGTTTTCCATCAATACCATGACCAACTGTTTTTCCAGTTCCTGAATGACTTCCATCATCCGTTTGATCACCTGACCAGTGAGATCCTGAAAGTCTTGTGCCATCATGATTTCAAGCAGTTGAGCATTGGTAAATGAGGTATAGTCAGGCACGAGATTCAGGTAGTTTCTCGTGTCCGTTACCAGTGAACGGGCATCTGTCAGATCCAGATTTTTCGGGTCTGCAAACCACTCATCCCAACGTAGGGTCAAGGATTTGGCTGATTCCTCCAACTCGTTCTGACGAGGTTGAGCCAACTCAACGCAACTCAGTACCCTTTCAGCCGCTTGTGTCGTCATTTGGACAACGTAATTCAATCGTTCCCTTGCATCTGGGATCGCCTCAGCCGCCTGAGCGATAGTTTGATCCAATCCCAATTCACGCAGACTATCGCGCAGCATTCTCGTTAACTGCCCGATACGACTGATTATTTCACTGGTAGGGATCGCGTCATTTCTCGGCATGATTGGATTTTCACTCATTTTGTCTCCTTAGAGCCCCAATTTTTCAAAAATTTTATTGAGTTTCTCTTCCAAAATGGCCGCAGTAAACGGTTTCACGACATAACCGCTGGCTCCGGCCTGTGCTGCTGCAATAATGTTTTCTTTTTTCGCTTCTGCGGTCACCATCAAGACAGGTAAGGCTGCCAGTTTTTCTTCACTACGAATCGTTTTCAGCAATTCGAGACCATCAATGTTTGGCATATTCCAGTCAGAAATGACGAAATCAAATTCAGCAGTACGAAGTTTAGTCAATGCCTCTGCCCCATCCTGCGCTTCATCCACATTATTGAAACCCAACTCTTTCAGTAGATTACGCACAATTCGACGCATAGTTGAAAAGTCATCAACTACCAGAAATCTCAGATCCTTACTTGCCATAAAAACTCCTTGGAATTTAACTTACAGTTACTAAATACTAATAGTTACTCAATATGAATAGTTACTCAATATGAATAGTTACTAAATACGAATAGTTACTAAATACGAATTGATTGTCCTACGCTGAGTTTGGCCAGCATAGCTTTACTGATTTTTTGAATGTCCATGACATCATCCACTGCGCCCAGCTGGATTGCGGCACGTGGCATGCCAAATACCACACAACTCGCCTCACTCTGCGCTAATGTATAGGCTCCTGCCTGCTTCATTTCCCGCAAACCCGCAGCACCATCACTTCCCATCCCCGTTAAGATAACTCCCACGGCATTGCGCCCCGCACATTGGGCAACGGAACGAAATAAAACATCAACGGAGGGACGATGGCGATTAACCGGCAAAGTATTGGTTATCATGATTTGGTAATTGGCGCCACTGCGACAAAGCTCCATATGGCGATCCCCCGGTGCAATATAGGCGTGTCCCGGCAGGACTCGCTCGCCATCCTCAGCTTCTTTGACAGTGATCTGACTCAGTTTATTGAGTCTTTCTGCAAATGAGCGTGTAAAACCAGGAGGCATATGCTGGGTGATCAACAAGGCCGGGCTGGTGACCGGCAGAGGCTGTAACAGGTTTTTTATTGCCTCTGTTCCGCCTGTCGATGCACCAACTGCGATCAGTTTTTCACTGGATAATAGTGGTTTGAAACTCAACGGCGCTACATTTACAGGAGCTGGTTCTCTGGTACTGATTTTTGCCTGTGCCGCAGCACGGATTTTCTCAGCAATCAACTCGCTGTAGGCCAACATGCCTTCACGGATACCCAACTGTGGTTTGGTTACAAAATCCACAGCACCCAGTTCTAGTGCCTTAAGTGTAATTTCCGAACCTTTTGCTGTCAGAGAAGAAACCATCACGACAGGCATGGGACGTAACCGCATTAACTTTTCCAGAAAATCAATGCCATCCATGCGCGGCATCTCAACATCCAACGTTAATACCTGCGGGTTGTGTTTTTTTATTAAATCGCGGGCAACAAATGGATCTGGAGCACAATCCACCACTTCCATATCAGGGTGGCTGTTAATAATTTCTCGCATGATTTGGCGCATCAGCGCCGAATCATCTACACAAAGAACAGTTATTTTATTCATGACCCCTCCTTGCCCGACCTACACCGTAAACGGTCTGTCCTTGCAAGTAGAACTCTCGGCTGATTTGAGTAACGTTTTCGGAATGCCCTGCAAAGAGCAAACCATCTGGTTTTAAGAAAGTGACAAAACGGCGCAATATCCTTTCCTGCGTATTTTTATCAAAATAAATCATGACATTACGACAGAATATCGCATCAAACTTACCCTCTAGCGCCCAATCAGAATCCAATAGATTCAGATGCCGAAAACTCACCATTTCGGCCAGTAAAGGGCGAACACGAGCATATCCCTCAAAGAGACCAACGCCTTTGAAAAAATATTTTTTCTTCTGGCTCTCACTCAGAGACTGTAATTCTTCAAGTCGATAAACTCCCTGTCGGGCTTTTCCCAGCACACTGGTATCAATATCGCTGCCAATGATTTTTATCCGGTTTGATCGATGTCCTAATGCATCACACAAAGTCATTGCAATAGAATACGGCTCCTCCCCCGTTGAAGCGGCTGCGCTCCAAACGCGGTATGTTCCCCCATTTCTCCTGTTGGCATGTGCCGCCAGAATGGGAAAATGATGGGTTTCCCTGAAAAATGCCGTGAGATTGGTGGTCAATGCATTGATAAACAATTCCCACTCAGTACTCTGAATGTCTTGTTCCAAAATCGACAGGTATTGACCAAAATCATTGAGCCCCAATACACGAAGCCGCCTGACTAAGCGGTTGTACACCATCTCACGTTTATTTTTTGCCAGTACAATGCCAGCCCGTTGATAGATAAACTGGCAGATGCGCTCAAATTGCGCATCCGACAAAGCATGCCGCTGAAACATAAAGTTCAGCGGTGCAGTAGCATCAGTAACTGAAGCTATTAAATTGGATTTCATCTGACCTCAGTGTATTTGGCTTACAACATACTCATTGGTCATTTTTGATGCAGAAGACTCTTGATGGCCATACTCATTTCCCAAATCTCTGGGCAGTTCAAATTTAGCAACGGTTTTCACCAGTGTGTCAGCCTTATCTTCAAGAGCTGACGCAGCAGCGGCAGATTGTTCCACTAATGCCGCATTTTGCTGGGTGACTTGATCCATCTGGCTGACCGCTTGGGCGACCTGATGAATGCCACGACTTTGTTCATCAGAAGCCGCCGCGATTTCAGCCATCAGATCTGTCACTCTGTTAACAGATTTGACCAATTCATCCATTGTCTGCCCCGCATTGTTCACGAGTTCTGAGCCTTGGTTAACACGATGAACTGATTCATCAATTAAGGTTTTGATCTCTTTTGCGGCCTCAGCACTCCGTTGTGCCAAATCGCGTACTTCACCCGCTACTACGGAAAATCCACGCCCCTGCTCACCCGCACGGGCGGCTTCAACGGCTGCATTCAGCGCCAGAATATTGGTTTGGAAAGCAATACCATCAATAACGCTGATAATTGCACTGATCTTCTTCGAACTATTGGCAATTTCATCCATGGTTGCCACAACATCCGTGGTCAATTGTCCACCTTTCGAAGCAGTCTGGGAGGCAGATACCGCCAGTTCACTGGCCTGACGCGCGTTTTCTGCATTTTGTTTGACCGTAACGGTTAATTCTTCCATGCTGGCAGCCGTTTCTTCCAGCGATGCCGCCTGCTGTTCTGTACGTGATGATAAATCAGTATTACCCTGTGTGATTTCCTGAATACCGGTATGCATCTGATTAGTATTTTCACGCACAGAAGAAATGGATTTGATTAATGATTTCTGCATTTCACGCAGTTTTCTGAAAATATCGCCAATTTCATCATTAGTCGTAACAGCGACTTCTTTATCCAAACGGCCTTCTGCCACGTCTTGAAAGCAAGATCTCAAATTGTCGAATGGTCTGAGTAGATTACGTTTCAGCCACCAATGAGCTGCCATAGCGACAACAAATACCATCAAAATAGAACCGAAAAACATGGCAATGGCGATTTTGTAATAAAGCTCTGCATCTTCAATCGTATTGGCGATGTTATTATTGAGATACTGCATATAATTGTTATATGCGACTTCCATCCTGCGCTGGTGATCCTCTGTTGGCTGATCAAGAAAAGCCTGAAAATCACCACCATAGAGAAAAACTTTCAACTCTTTCAGTGAATTGAAATATTCTTGATAAGCACTTCCAATCTCAGCTAATAAGGCATCTCTTTTTTTATTCTGTCCAGCTTGGGGTAATGAAGAGAATTTGGCAAAATTTCTTTCTGCTTCATTGAGTGCGCTTTTGAGCAACGCTTCCATCGCATCTATTTGAACTTGCGGTTGCCCTACTTTCTGAGCAATTGCGATTTTATTCAGAGTGTTACGCGTTTGCAATAATGCTGCCCAACTCAATCCAAGGGTATCTCTCCGTTGAGTTCCCAAATCAATTCTTTCGATATATGACTGGTCTGTATGAATTATTCCCAGAGACAAACCACTCGAAATAATTTGCATAACACAAAACATCATTAGTAATAGATACAAACTGGTTGATATGCGAAGCCTGCTTAACATGTAATCACCTCGTTTAACGGCTGCATTAATGCAGCCGTGGTTATCGCTATTATTTTTTTAGAATGTTTCCCAATTAGATGGGTCTTCCACATCACTGTTCTTCTTCAGTACGGGAGAATTCGTTTTCTTAGCTGGAGAGGTTGACGATTTTTTCGTCAATAAAACTTCATGTTTTCTTCTTTCAGGCTGTATCCTTTCTGCCTGCTCCGGTAACTGAAACAACGCGACAGCTTGGGTCAATATTTTGGCCTGCTCTTCCAATGCCGCAGCGGCGGCGGCAGACTGTTCAACCAATGACGCGTTTTGTTGGGTGACTCTATCCATTTCAGAGATAGCCACTCCAACTTGGCTAATTCCTCTGCTTTGCTCATCAGAAGCCGACGCGATTTCTCCCATGATGTCAGTCACGCGAGTCACGGAATCCACAATTTTATTCATGGTTTCGCCCGCGCTTTCAACCTGCATGGAACCGGTATCAGTGCGATTTACCGAGTCTTCGATCAGCGTTTTAATCTCTTTTGCCGCTTCTGCGCTGCGCTGCGCCAGATTACGTACTTCACCAGCAACAACAGCAAAACCACGTCCATGCTCGCCAGCACGGGCAGCTTCTACAGCAGCATTAAGAGCAAGAATGTTGGTCTGGAAAGCAATCGCATCAATCACACCCGTGATATCAGAGATTTTGCGGGAACTGTCTGCAATGTCATGCATGGTCTGAACGACATTGGCCACCACTTTACCTCCCTGACGGGCGATATCAGAGGCGTTGTCAGCCAGATTGCTGGCCTGGCGAGCATTATCAGCATTCTGTTTCACTGTCGCAGTCAACTGTTCCATGCTGGCAGCCGTTTCTTCCAACGAGGCCACTTGTTGTTCAGTTCGGGAAGAGAGATCGTTGTTACCCGCAGCAATTTCGCTGGTGCCGGTATAAATGGTTTCTGTACTTTGGTGGACACTTCTGACTGTACTGATCAGTTCTTCCTGCATGTGCTTCAAGCCAACAGCTAACATGCCCATTTCATTCTGACCCGATACGGTGACGGTCTGGGTCAGGTCACCTTTTGAGAAAGCTTTGATGTTATCCAACAGCTTGTGCAATGGATCAATCAAGGCCTTACGCAGACCAATCCAACTGATTGTCATCACACCAATCAGCATGACAAATACCGTGATCAGGCTGATAATGACGTTGCGGTAAGCATCATCTGCTGCGTGCGATACTTCACTATACAGTTTGTCATTCTGATTCAGGTAGAATACATATTCCGCATTAAAAGCATTCTGGATGCTAGTAGTTGGTTGATCAAAGAAAGCTTTGAAATCTTTCTTTGACAACAAAATATCAAGTTCTTTCAAAGCATTAAGGTAGTCATGCTGAGTTTGTTTTAGCTTCTGAAGACGCTCTGGATCATATATCGATAGTTTCGGCCGATGTTCAAATTGCTCAAAACGGCGTTCCGCAAGAGCAATATTAACCTTGGCCTCTGCCCAGATATCGTCAATAGAATATTCGCTGTCTAAATTCTGCTGTTTCATTATTATGACGATACCAATGCGATTCAGGTTATTACGGGCTTGAAGCAGATTAATCCAGCTTTCATCCAGTAATCTTTGTTGCCCTCGCATTTCATCTATCCGATTAAAAGCTTCTGTATCATTCTTCAAACTATTGAAGGATAAAGCCCCGGAGATAAATTGCAGAGCACCAAATAATATGATGACCGAGATAAGCCCCGTCACTATTTTCATTCGGTTAAACATGACTTCCCTTTTGTAATAAATTGCTATGCCAGTGTTATCGGCAGGCTTAAAGGGAACTTTACGTGTAATTCTAAAAATTGATTTTTTACAGTGTTTTTTTGATCCAGAACAATAAAGCGGCTGTTCTAAAGAACAACCGCCCCCGAAATATCAGCTCTTGGCGACTGAATCTACCAATGCCATTTCTTCACTGTTAAGGAGTTTTTCGATATCGACCAGAATCAACATACGTTCGTCAATCGAACCGAGACCTGTCAGGTATTCTGTAGATAAGGTGACCGCAAATTCTGGTGCAGGGCAGATTTGAGAGTCTTTAAGAGAAAGTACGTCTGAGACTCCATCAACTACAATTCCCACGACACGGTTAAGCAGATTTAAAACAATAACAACAGTATTGTCATTATATGTCACATCTTCCTGCGAAAATTTGATCCTCAAATCAATAATGGGAACAATCACTCCGCGCAGGTTGGTGATACCTTTTATAAAAGCAGGTGTGTTAGCAATGCGGGTCACTTGATCATACCCGCGAATTTCCTGCACTTTCAGTATTTCAATTCCATATTCTTCGTCGCCCAAGGTAAAAACCAGATATTCCTTTCCGGCCGTTTCCCCCGATAATTTATTGAATTCTTCTATGGCTGACATGATGTTACCTTTTACTGTGATTGGGTATATATCTATTTGTTATTCACCAGTTCCGCTTTGCGATCAGCCAATTGTTCATGGTTGAGTTTTTGCAAAGCAGGAATATCAATGATGAGTGCAACACTTCCATCTCCCATGATGGTGGCCGCCGAAATGCCCAGCACTTTGCGGTAATTGCTCTCAATATTTTTAACAACAACCTGATGCTGCCCCACCAATTTATCTATCAGCAGTGCATAGCGACGCCCGGCACTTTGCACAATGACGGCAATGCCTTTGGTTGGATCTGTTTCTCCATTCGGGATATCGAATATGCGGTACAGCTCAAGTAACGGTAGATATTCACCACGTACCTGCAATAACTTTTCATCTCCCGCCAACGGATAAATATCTTCATCCTGTGGCTGTAATGAGCTGACCACGGCGCTTAGTGGAAGAATGAAAACTTCGTCTTTAACTCTGACAGACATGCCATCGAGTATCGCCAATGTCAGCGGAAGCAGAATACGAATGACTGTTCCCTTCCCTTCCTGGAAGTTAATCTGAATTTGACCGCCCATATCCTGAATATTGCGTTTAACAACATCCATGCCAACACCACGACCAGAAACATCCGTTACCACTTCCGCAGTAGAGAATCCAGGAGCAAATATGAGCATTGCCACTTCTTCATTACTCATATTTTCATTGACGTTCAGTCCCTGAGATTGTGCTTTGGCCAAGATCTTCTCGCGATTCAGACCGGCTCCATCATCAATGACTTCAATACAGATGTTTCCACCCTGATGTTCAGCCGACAAGGTCAAGTTACCGGTTTCTGATTTTCCGGTTGCGAGACGTTTTTCCGGGCTTTCAATTCCGTGATCAAGGCTGTTGCGCACCAAGTGCGTAAGAGGGTCGATAATGCGCTCAATCAAGCTTTTATCCAGTTCTGTTGAACTGCCGATCAATGTCAGCTCGACTTTTTTATTGAGTTTACCAGCCAAGTCACGGACTAAGCGTGGATAACGACTGAAAACATATTCCATCGGCATCATGCGGATTGACATGACGGATTCTTGTAAATCACGAGAATTTCGCTGCAATTGAGCCATACAACTCAGCAATTCGCTGTGTTTTGTCGGTTCCAGACCATTACAGTGCTGTGTCAGCATAGATTGGGTAATAACCAGTTCACCGACCAAATTGATGAGTTGATCAACCTTTTCAACTGCAACACGAATACTGGAGGATTCTGCTCGTTGACGTGGTGATCCCGCTGCCGGACGTGGTGCAGGACGCCCTACTTCGCGCACATCTGTTTTCTTCGGTGAATCAATGGATTGTGGTTTATTTGCAATTACGGTGTTTGTCGCTGCGGTAGCTTCTGCTGTATTTTTTTCTACTGCGTATTCCGCTGCACTATTTTCTGCTATATGTCCTGCGATAGTTTCTGCTGCTGTATCTACTACTAGTGTTTCTTCTATAGAAGACGCATTTTCTATGACAGCTTCTGCTACCTCATTTTCTGTCTGCGATTCTCTTGTTGGCAAAAATGTTATCTGTTCAGGCTCAATCACAAAACATAATACAGCCGTGATATCATCTTCTGTCGCAGACGTGATCAATGATGCTTCAAGACTGTCTGAAGTTTGTTCCACATCACAAATATCACCAAGATGACTTAATTCATCCTTCATCAAAGCAACTTCGCGCTCTTTCAAACCAGACAAATGAACACGAATATTCCCATGCTCGGATTTGGTTGTGGGAGACTGCTTTTCTTCTGGCTGCTTTTCTTCCGGTTGATCTGCTGCTGTCGCCTGTTTCTCCTCAACTGTATTTACAATTTCTTCTTTAACAAGTTCAGTCTGAGTTGTGGTTGTTGTGGCGAAAATCTGCTCAGCCTGCCTCTCTTCCTGTAGTTCTAGTGCAAGCTGACGCAATGTTTCACAGATATAATTGAATGTATCTTCATCCGGCTCCTGAGAACTTTTATAGGCATCCAATTGTTGCTGCATAATATCTTTCGCTTCTAAAAACAGGTTGATAATGTCAATGGTCAGGCGTATTTCGTCACGTCTGGCACTGTCGAGCAGATTCTCCAAAACATGCGTAGTTTGTTGTAGCTTAGTAAAACCAAAAGTCGCTGCGCCTCCCTTAATGGAATGGGCACTGCGAAATATTGCGTTTAGTTGTTCATGCTCAGGTTCATCTGCATTAAGCAGCAATAAATGCTGCTCCATATCGTCCAATAATTCATCTGCTTCATCAAAGAACGTCTGATAAAAAGCGGTAATATCCATCGTTACTTACTCTGTCATCTTAATATCACTTAGCGGTTCAACCGATGGTTGCTCCGATTCTGTGATTTCATGTTTTATAACCACATGGGATTGATCGGTGGGTTGCTGAACAGGCGTTCCCTCATTCGAATCCATTCTGATGACTTCTTGCATATCCATACTATTGTTTGCTGTCATGGCACTACCGCCGCTGTTTTCCTGCTCAATCCGTTTTTCCGCATCTTTATTCAATACAATGATGCTAATACGACGATTCATCGGCGCATTTGGATCGATACCTTTCTGCATACTTACAGTAGATGCCATACCTACAACCCGCAGAATTTTGATTTCATCCAGACCGCCAAGCAGCAGTTCACGCCTTGAAGCATTGGCACGATCGGAAGAAAGTTCCCAGTTACTGTAACCTCGTTGTCCATTGGCATACTGTAAATTATCGGTATGACCAGAAAGGCTGACTTTGTTTGGGATATCATTCAAGATCGGCGCAATTGCCTGCAAAATATCGCTCATATGATTTTCAACCTTTGCGCTGCCAATCATGAACATCGGACGGTTTTCCCGATCGATGATCTGAATGCGCAGTCCTTCATCCATCATATCTATCAATAAATGAGGACGCAGTTCTTTAAGACGAGGATCGCTGATAATCAATTGATCGAGTTGCTGGCGTAATCGATTCAGGCGACGTGTTTCTTCACTGGCTTCAACAAGCTTGGATTGGCGGAAAACTTCCCCATCCTGTTGGAAAACATCATCCCCTCCTCCGGGGATCGGATTAGTGCTATCACTGCTTTGATCCCCTTTATTAATCGCTACTTGCAAAGGAGTTCGGAAATATTCTGCAATGCTGGTCAATTCCTGTGGACTGGCGATCGAGATCAGCCACATAACCAAAAAGAATGCCATCATTGCAGTCATAAAATCTGCATACGCAATCTTCCATGATCCACCATGATGATTCGAATCATGTTTTTTACGGCGTTTCTTTATTCTGACGACAGTAACATTATTCGCTCTCATAACTATTCTTCAGCTTCTTGTTGTACAGGGGCTTTAACCCGACGAACATGCTCTTCAAGTTCTGTAAATGAAGGGCGATCTGTAAGGAATAATGTTTTACGACCGAATTCAACTGCAATTTGTGGTGCATAACCATTCAGACTGGAAAGCAGCGTCACTTTAATACACTGCATCATTTTGACTTGCTCGCTACTGCGTTGACGAAGTAACGTCGCCAGAGGAGAAACAAAACCATAAGCCAATAAGATCCCAAGGAATGTTCCCACCATTGCATGTGCGATCAAAACACCCAGCTCACCTGCCGGACGATCCGCTGATCCCAATGCGTGAACCACTCCCATAACGGCAGCAACAATTCCGAATGCAGGCAGTGAATCGCCTACCATCGCCAAACTGGTTGCTGGCACTTCACTCTCTTGTTCGTAAGTCTCAATTTCCTCATCCATCAAAGCTTCGATTTCATGAGGATTCATGTTACCGCTGATGATCAATCGCATATAATCAGTGATGAAGTCCATCAAATGCTGATCTTTCAACAACCGCGGATACTGTGTGAAAATATCGCTTTGGTGTGGATTTTCAATATCCCGCTCCAAAGCCAGAAGTCCATTCTGGCGGGATTTGGATAGCAGTCGGAATTGCAATGCCATGAGATCCATGTACATCACTTTATTGTATTTTGATCTGCGTAATACTTTTGGTAAAACGCGCAGTGTTGCCTTTATCGCCTTGCCATTATTGCCCACAATAAAAGCGCCAATTCCCGCACCTGCAATAATCAAAAATTCTGCTGGCTGATAAAGTGCGCCCATGTGACCACCGACAAGCAGATAGCCACCAATTACCGCACCAAAAACCACGATATATCCTAAAAGTACTAACACGCGATATCCTTTAGCTAAGTTGGTGAGCAGATGGGATTTGAACAGGGCGAATTGAAAAATGAAGAAGGATGTGGTGACAGATTACAGGTTTTATATTCTAACCTGTAATCTGAATTTTACTTTCCCATTTTAATTCACATAGCTTGCTGAGCAAATCCATCCAGCAGTTGTGAATTAGTATCGGCAGGTTGCGGGGAAAGTTTACGTTTTTTTACTGCCCGTGAAGGGGGCTGGCAAAGACTGCAAACAAAGCTATTTACTGGTTGGTGAGCATGTGTGATGAAAGTTCCACCACAACAGCGGCATTCTGTTGGTTGTAACATACCACTATTAACAAAACGAACCAGTGTCCAAGCCCTAGTCAATGCTAATACGGGGCCTTCGTTACTATCTGGAGGACATTGCTCAAGGTACAATCGATAGGCTTTTACAACAACCTCTACACCTTCACAATGTCCACTTTTTAACAGAAAACGGTAAGCATTGTAGAACATTGACGAATGAATATTTTGTTCCCAAGTCATAAACCAATCCGTCGAAAAGGGGAGCATCCCTTTAGGCGGAGGGCTTCCCCGCAATTCTTTATACAGCCGGATCAACCGCCCCCTACTTAGTTGCGTTTCACTTTCAAGCATCTGCAATCGCGCGCCCAGAGTGATGAGTTCCATTGCCAGATGAATATCTTTCGCTTCCTGAACAATACTTTTTTCAACCATCTTTACGCTCTTTTCTTGATTGAAGTGTCAACCTGTGCGGATAACTGCTGAAACAGATGGGTAGACAGTAAGATACCTGTATGAATCTGTTGCAAATCATCCACCCGCGATTCCTTCGTTAGCTGCTTTACAGTTTCGTGGTCTTCAAGCCGGAAATGGCAAATCAATTGGTTCGTTTCCGCCAATTTTATTAACTGAGGCAATGTTAGCTCGGCCAGCGTATCAGCCATTGATTCACTAATACCTAAACGGAACATCGCAGATGCTTTCTCATGGTTAATTAGCCGTTGTGCTAAAAGCAAATACGATAAATTTATGTCATAAATATGTTTGAGCAATTCAACCGTACTCATTTCTATATATCCCGTCCGATTACATGAAAAAAATAAATTAAGTGATCAAAGAATCACTCACGACAAAATTACCAGTAGCATGAGATTCAATAATCTCCGACATAACTGAAATATACATCTTTAGCCAGAGCAGTAACTGTCCTTTGTATTACTCTTGGGATCGCCCAATTTCTAAAATATTTCGGTAGTGGGTTGTAAAAGTATTATTGCGTCATCTGGGTAATGCACTTGCCACAATTGATTAAGAATATTCTTAATGCTAATTAACTTTACTCCTGAATCATCAACTTATACAACGGAGAATATATGTCATTTTAAATACTATGTGATCCATATCACAAAACCGACTCTTTTTATTATGATTCTAGCTCATTAACTATTCAAGCAATAGGAAACAAAAAATAGTCTACAATTAATAAGTTAAATTATTTAAATAAAAATATAAGTGACTGTTTTTTGTTTTATGCGATCTATTAAACTTATAAATCCAAAATAACGACAAAAAATCTCTCCCTTAGCAAAATTGTCAATATTTTAATAAAATTTGCCTCTTGATAATGTAGGTAGGTACTCATCTTCCACTATAACTTGATTTAGATCATAGTTATGCCAAATTTATTAATTATATGTGAACACTAGTTATTAAAAAGCTACCAGTCTGATCATTTTTAATTTATGATCGTATTTTTTTCAAGCAGACGAAAGAGGGGAACTCCCCCCACTTTGGGGACAAATCTCACACAGATCACAAAAATAAGATAAAATACAGTATGATATTGAAATAAAAAACATCTCTATCCTTGAAATCCAGTAAACACAAGCAGCAATTCTTTGCTAATACAACGAAATATTTGCTCCTTAAGGGCAATAAAAACGCCTTACAATCACAACAATTAATAAATTTATCTAATCAAAATTAGCATCTGCATTGCCTTGTCACAACACAAACTCAATGAAATCCCCAATGAGGATTATTTCCTCTTATTGCCAGCCCTATACCCACAAATCATAACTAAATTTAATCAATTTACTCGATGACGACATCAAAAATGTTAAGAATAATAAATGTTTTTTCGTGTTACAACAGAACGAGCAAGCCAGAAGGCTAATTCAAAAGAAAACAGCCTGTTGACTAAAAAATTAATTCGCTTAAATAACAAAAAACATAGAGATAAAATCATTACTAAATGCAAATTTAGTAATAAATTATTATTACATAAAATCAAATTAAAAGAGGAATAGGCATTTAAAATAGAAACAAATGAATATAGATAGGGCGAATGAATATAAAAAAGAAATTCATCCTATTTAAGTTTAAATATAAATAACAATAGGTCATTTAAACTAGCGTTTCAAATAAAAAAAATAACAGGTAAATACAACTCTATTACTTCCTTAAGTTAATTTATATTGTGATAGGAGATTCACATTCAAAGAATAACATCAAGACCTATTCTAAATATCTACATAAAATTTGCTATTAGGAACGTAATAATGGCATGTTTTATGTGTGGAATAATCCATTGTTCCACACAGGATAATATATTTATTAATGAGAATTATTTACAACCATCTACCAAGCGATAAATGTAAAATTGCTTCATCATTTGGGCAACGATGCAGTAGTTTATTAATGTCCCAATTAACCATGGAAAATATTTCCACGGTAGCGGATGTAACCCTATAAGGGTATCAAAAGGTGAATATGGGATGTAGATCCCTAGTATCATTATTATTAGTGTTGTTAATAAAAAAGGTAACTCCACCGTACTTTGTACAAAAGGGATCTTTTGGGTGGGCAGCATATAAATAACCCGTATCTGAGACAATAGTCCTTCCACAAATCATCCGATTTAAATAACCCTTGATATTCCACACTGTTCGCTGCAAATACATACCACATCACTACGTATGCCGTAATATCGAGGATCGATGATGTGGAGCCGATCAAGAACATAAAGCACCTAATGTTCCTTGCATCACACTTACGTGGCTTTTTCAGAAACTCTTTATCTATTTTATTCCATGGAAAAGACAGTTGTGAAATATCGTATATTAGGTTTTATACAAGCAAATGAATGGCTAACTTCAGTAAAAATGGAATAAATGCACTGGTAAAAAATACGTTTCCAAAATTTGAACTAGCCGTAATATTTAAATACTTGATGATATTCCCAAATGTTTTCCTTCCCTTTATTACTCCTTTTACTAATACCATCAGATTTTTCTTAAACAGCTTAAACAGAATGATATCTGCTGACTCTTTTGCAATATCAGTCCCGATATCAACTGAAATTCCGACATCTGCATCCCGTAATACCGGAGCATCATTTATTCAATCACCCAGAAAACCGATTGTATGACCGTTATTTGCAATGATTTTAAAATATGTGATTTTTGCCGCGGGGGTTAACTTATAAAAGACTGACCTTAATTCCACTTCTTTTGAAAGGTCTTCATCGCTCATTAGTTCGATATCAGGGTCAATAAGAATATTTCCAGAATCTAAATCCACATCACAGCAAATTTTAGCGGTAATGACAGGATTATCTCCGGTAAACACCTTAACTAAAATACCATTTTCCCTTAATGCCACAATTGTCATTGCAGCACTTTCTTTTGGTGACTCTAGAAATGTTAATAACCCTGTAATACCCTCTCTTTTTCATCAGCAACAGAAAGAGGATGTTTTACTTCATTAGCGTTTAAGTCCCGTGTAGCTAAGATTAACACCTTGAAACCTTGTTCGTTATAGCTGCTAACCAGATCCATTACATTGTTGCGGCTTTCTTCAGTGAGAGGCATGTTTTTCTCCTTTATCCTTATTATAGGAGCAAATTGATAACATTTTTTCAGCAGCGTCCTTGCTGATTATTTTATGTTTTTTATACGAATTCTGTACGGAAATTGAGACTATGGGTCTAACAAAATCAAAGGGTAACTCATCAATTTTCCTGTAGCTGCGGAGTAAACCGATATCTGAATTTTCTCTGCCATGCCTAACAATCGCTTGATCCATTAAGTTCCTGGCGCCACTTTGGTGAAAACTAAGCAGCTTTTTTCTTCGATATTACTTTTTTCTTCGACATTACAATGACACCTTTAGCCAGATCAAAGCTGGCAATCATCGGTATCATGACCAGTATAAAACGGAGCAATAAACAGTAAACAGCTAACACTATTCACTCCACGATCAAACGTTATTTGAGTACGCGTTCCCACGATGGATTTTGCTAACGAACCAAAGTAAGTTTACCTCTCCTGTTAAAATTGTCTGACCAATAAATAGATTTCTGGACTCTATTAAATACAAATCGGCGGGGATCATATCTCCAGCAGATAAGTGAACAATATCATCAGGAACCCGATATCTGATTGGAGTTTCTTTTTTCTATGGCTTGGTATTTTGGGAAGAACGTCTTAGCATAGTCGCCAACTCCCGCAGAGCACCATCATGTTGCGGTTGTATTTAAACCACGAACACTTACTCCCTGACGTATAATCACGCCGATACCAAGAAAACTGGCACCAGTTGATAGCAAAGCATTAGTTCTCGATCCAGCCATACATTGACTCCATTGATGTTCGACGCCAATCAAAGCCCAAAGCACAATACAAATAGCAAATTCACAGTGATAGATGTCAGCAACATGCCATTCTCCATAATATTAAATGGATATCTCCATCGTTTTTCAAGTTAGGGTATAGGAGATCATGTACATTGATGGAGTAAAAAGATAATCTCTTCGTCGTACATAGAATATAGTGATGGCGAATTTTAATTCGACTTGGTTATTTATATATGTTCGGAGGGAATAAGGAATGAGTATATGACCATATCATGTATACCCCGATATATTTTTAGTTGATAGATTATTAAAAATCCAACTCAGCAGACTTTCAGTATCAAATAATTTTTCTTCGGGGAGATATAAATAGTGAGACTAGAGGCTTTGAGACTGAAATCCATGCGATCAAAATTATAGGACGGTATCATCGTATCGTACTTACATATCGTACTCATCGCATAATATTCATAATGCAGAAAAATCAGAACCACCCGCA